>JBAUAY010000055.1:0-15154 GCA_049676235.1 Streptosporangiaceae bacterium | reverse complement strand
GGAGACAATGCCCGTGAATGGGTGTCCGGGGACCGGACCTGGGCGCGCAATGCGGCACGGTATCGAGACGCGTACGCGCGTGTGGGGGCGACTTAAGGGTGGGTGACGTGCCGGCGCGGGATGTGCTGGTCATCGGGCTGGGTTATGTCGGTCTGCCGCTGGCGGTCCAGGCGGTGCGGGCGGGGTTCCGGGTGACTGGTTATGACACCAGGGCGGAGGTCGCCGGGGGGCTGATGGCTGGCCGGTCGCATGTGGATGACGTGAGCGGCGCGGAGGTGGCCGGCGTGGTCGGGCGGGGGTTCCGGGTTACGGCGGCGGAGGCGGAGGTGGGGCTGCAGGACGTGATCGTGATCTGCGTGCCGACGCCGTTGTCGGTGGCCGGCGGGCCGGACCTGAGCGCGGTCCGGGCGGCGGCGGAGACCGCCGGGCGGCTGCTGCGGCCGGGCGGCTTGGTGTCGCTGGAATCGACGACTTATCCGGGGACCACCGAGGAGGTGGTCGGGCCGCTGCTGGAGAAGGGGTCCGGGCTGAGCGCCGGGCTCGGCTTCGCGCTGGTGTTCTCCCCGGAGCGGATCGACCCGGGGAATCCCGGGTTCGGCCTGGTGAACACGCCTAAGATCGTGGGCGGGGTCACGCCGTCGTGCGCGGACGCGGGGGTGTGGTTCTACGAGCGGATCTGCGAGCAGGTGGTGCGGGCCAGGTCGGCTCGGGAGGCGGAGATGGCCAAGCTGCTGGAGAACACCTACCGGCACGTGAACATCGCGCTGGTCAACGAGATGGCCATCTTCTGCCGGGAGCTGGATGTGGACCTGTGGGACGCGATCCGGTGCGCGGCGACCAAGCCGTTCGGCTTCCAGCCGTTCTACCCGGGGCCGGGGGTCGGCGGGCACTGCATCCCGATCGACCCGAACTACCTGTCTTATAAGGTCCGCACGCTGGGTTACCCGTTCCGGTTCGTGGAGCTGGCCCAGGAGATCAACGGCCGGATGCCGGGCTATGTCACCGACCGGGCCGCGGATCTGCTTAACCGCAGCGCCCAGCCGGTCAACGGCGCGCGGGTGCTGCTCCTCGGCGTGACCTACAAGCGGGACGTCGCCGACCAGCGGGAATCGCCGGCCCGGCCGATCGCCCGCAAGCTGCGCGCCCGCGGCGCCGCGGTCGGCTACCACGATCCGCACGTGCCCGGGTGGCAGGTGGACGGCGAGGCGGTGCCCCGCGCGGCGGACCTGCTGGCCGCGGTGGCGGCTGCGGACCTGGTGATCTTGCTCCAGCCGCACCAGGAGTACGACCTGGCCCAGCTCGCCCGCACCGCCCGGCTGCTGCTCGACACCCGCGGCGTCGTGCCGAAGACGCCGGCGACGCCGCACGTCGAGGCCCTCTGACCAGGCAGGAGACCACGATGCGGGTGGTGGTATGCACGATCGTTCACCATCCAGCCGACGCACGCATCTACCACCGGCAAATATGCGCCCTGCTCGGTGCCGGTCACGAGGTCACGTACGTCGCCCCGGTGGATCCCCAGGATTTTTATCCCGAACGGACCTGGCCTTCGCTCCAGCTCAAGGCGGTTCCGCGGGCCTTGGGAAGACGCCGGGCCGGGGCGATTCTCGCCGCTCGTTCGGCCCTCTCCCAGCACGCCGCCGAGGCCGACCTGCTGCTCATCCACGATCCCGAACTGCTGCTGGCGCTGCCGGCCCGGCGCAGGCGGCCGCCGGTGATCTGGGATGTGCACGAGGACACCGCCGCCGCGCTCAGCACCAAGCCGTGGCTGCCACGTCCGCTCCGGCCGCCCGCCGCCGTGGCGGTGCGCACCGCGGAACGGATGGCCGAGCGGTACGTGCACCTGATCCTGGCCGAGCGCGGATACGTCGCCCGGTTCGCCCGGCCGCACCCGGTGGTGCCGAATACCACCTACGTGCCGGACGTCCCGGCCCCGCCGGGCGATGACCGGCGGGTGGTGTACGTCGGGCACCTGTCGCCCGACCGGGGCGCCGCCGACATGATCGAACTGGCCAGGCTGCTGCGCCCGCGCGGCATCACGGTGGAGCTGATCGGGCCGGCCGACGCGCGGGCCCGGGCGCAGATCGAGCCGGCGCAGGCCGCAGGCTTGTTGCGCTGGCGTGGCTTTGTGCCGAACGACCAGGCCATGCCGATGCTCGATGGCGCGCTGGCCGGCCTGTCGCTGCTGCACGATGAGCCGAACTTCCGGCACTCGCTGCCCACCAAGGTGGTGGAGTACATGGCCCGCGGCGTGCCTGTGGTGACTACTCCGTTGCCGGCCGCGGCCGAGCTCGCCAGCGGTCATGAATGCGGCTTCGTGGTGCCGTTCGGTGACCCCCAGGCGGCGGCGCACGCGGTACTCGGACTGGACGGGGATATCTCACTGCGGGCGAAGATGGGCCGCCGCGGACATGAGGCGGCGCGCAGATCGCTAGGCTGGCCGGCGGATGCGCGAGAATTTGTCGCCCAGCTGGAATCGTGGGCGAAGGAGAAATCACCTGAGAGACATTCTTCGATAAACAGGAATTAACCGCCTGGTCATTTCGGCGAAAGCCGTTCGTAGCGATGGGAAAGGATCGGAGTGCGGATCGGCATGGCGCTTATGGCGCGTATGCGCGCGCTTATCGCGCGTGATCCCCCGCTCACCTCCCCTTCCCCCTTCATTGTCGCGCTCGCGGCCGGCGCGGGCCTGCGGCTGCTGGCCATGCTCGGCTACCCGGGCGCGCTGTGGTTCGCCGGCGACTCCTACGTCTACCTGGGCGCCGCGCTGCGGTTGCGGCCCAACCAGTCCAAGGCGACGGGCTACTCGCTGTTCCTGCGGGCCCTAGAGCCTTTCCACAGCCTGACATTGGTCACCGGCGTGCAGCACCTGATGGGGCTGGGCGTCGCGGTCATGATCTACCTGCTGCTGCGGCGCAGTGACGTGTCGCCGCGCTGGGCCACAGCGGCCACGCTGCCCGTGCTGCTCGACGGGTTCGAGATCGAAGACGAGCACATGGTGATGGCCGAGGCGCTGTTCACCTTCCTCGTCATGCTGGCCATGTTGCTGATCCTGTGGCGGGCCCGGGTATCGTGGCCGGTCGCGTTGCTGGCTGGCCTGCTGGTCGGCTACGCCGTCGACGTGCGCAGCGAGGGCCTGCCGGTGTTGGTCCTGTTCCCGGGGTTCCTGCTGCTCCGGGCCGTGACCCGCGGCGGCTGGCGGAACTGGCGCGGCTGGCTCGCGGCGATCGTGATGGCTGCGGGCTGCGCGGCACCCGTGCTGGGCTACGCGGCGTGGTTCCACTCCTGGACCGGTTCTTACGCTCTGACCCGGTCGGACGGCTTCTACCTGTGGGGGCGGATGTCCTCGTTCGCCGAGTGCTCGGTCATCAAGCCGCCGGCCGATGAGCTGAAGATCTGCCCGTCCGGATCGCCGTCCAGCCGGACGCCGCCCGGTGACTACGTCTGGCACGCGCCGGCGGTGCACGACCTCGCGGGCGGCCCGGTGAGCAGCGCCAACAACGCGCTACTGCGCGACTTCGCCATCCGCGCCGTCGAGGCTCAGCCACTCGGTTACCTGCATTCCGTGCTGAGCGGCCTGGCACTGGCGGTGGAGTGGCCGCAGCGGCCCTATCCGGACGCGGGGACGGTGTACGACTACTATTTCCACCTGACGCCCCAGACCGTACCGGCCGACCACTCCTGGATTCCCGGCGGCACGGCTTACGCCGACGCCGTGCAGTACGGCCGCGCCACCCCGAGCCGCGTCGTCGAGCCGTTCGCCATCTTGATCGACGGGTACGAGCGGGTGTTCTACGTCTACGGGCCGCTGTTCGGGCTCATCCTGGTCACTGGCCTGGGCGGAGTGGTGCGCATCCGTCGGCGACCGCTTCGCCTGATCCGGCTCACGGGTGCCCGTCGGCCGGGCAGCATGCTGCCCTGGGTCACTGCGGTCGTCCTGCTCGTGTTCCCGATCGCGGTCGCCGACTTCGACTACCGGTACCTGCTGCCCGTCCTCCCGTTCGCCTGCCTGGCGGCGGGCCTGGCGTTCGCCCCGGCCCGGTCAGCTGGCCCGGGGGTCCGGGCTGGACGAGTCGACCGCGAGCCGCCACGGGCCGTCGGCGTCACGTTGCCAGATGGTGGCGTCCTTGGTGGCGAGGTCGCGCCCGGCCGGAATCCGCACCACGACGGTGCTGAGCGCGGGGGAGCCGGGCCAGGGCGGGAACCATGGCTCGTTCGGGATAAAAATCTTGGAGAGTCAGGGGATGGCGGATGACCTTGTTCTGAGCCTGCCGCAGGCGCGGCGCCTGGCGGTCCGCCTCGGTCAGCTACTCCGGCCCGTGGCGTTCGGCGTATCCTGAGCACGGGTGAGTCGGCCGGGCGGTCGCGCCGGGCGCCAGCCTGGTGAGGAAGGTCCGGGCTCCACAGGACAGGGTGGTCGGTAACGCCGACCCGGGGTGACCCGCGGGACAGTGCCACAGAAAACAGACCGCCTCTGCGCCAGCTGAGGTAAGGGTGAAACGGTGGTGTAAGAGACCACCAGCGCCGCAGGTGACTGCGGCGGCTCGGTAAACCCCACCCGGAGCAAGGTCAAGAGGGGAGCCACGGCTCCCTGCGCGAGCGATCGAGGGCGGCCCGCCCGATGCTCGCGGGTAGACCGCACGAGGCTGCCGGCAACGGCAGTCCCAGATGGATGACCGCCGCCTCGCGTGAGCGGGGCACAGAACCCGGCCTACAGGCCGGCTCACCCCCTATCATGTCGCTGACCTGGGACGGAATGGTTACCACGTTTCCTGGTTCCGTCCCTGCGGCAACCGCACCGCCCAGCAGCGACCCGGGACATCACGCGATCCTGGCCGTCGAAGGTATCCTCGGCCCGCATGAGGATGAAGCTGACGTGCCCTGGGTTCTCATCGTCGCCCGCGGCTTCGCTGCTCATGGGCCGTGACCGTGGCGATAGTAGAGATGCCTCATGGCAGACTCCCGCGCTAACGACCCGGCACGTCACTGATTCTGGTCTTTGGCCTCCTGGGCACGCGGTCTGGCCGGGTTCACGTGCGCGAACTGTCACACTCAGCAGTTTTGGATGCGGAGTTCCGGCAACCAAGGGGAACTGACCGCGAGGAAGACGTGAACCCATTGATCTGCATCCGGGGCTCAGCCTCCCCCGGGCACAGCTACCCGATGACTCCTCTGTACGTGAGGAACACGGGGTTTTCCCCGATGGAGGTAACGTTCTCGGCAAATCCGGGGGATGCGATGACGTGGCTCAAAGTCTCCCCGGTAGAAATACTCCCCGGAGAATCTGCGAGCATCCCCCTGACCCTGGTGGTCCCACCGAACGCAGGTCCCGGGGAAGACTACGTGATCCTGACTGCGGGGGGGACCCACTTCGACGTCAGGTTCAGCGTCGGGGTCCCCCCTCCTCGCCAGTGCCTCGCCGCAGGATATAAACCCCTCCCGGGAACCAGCCCGTTGGTGTTCTTGTGGCTGATCGTTCCCGTGGTGATCATCCTCGTGGTCTTCTGGGTACGGAGCAGGCTGGCAGGACGAGTGTGAACTCCTTACGCACGGATGCGGGAGAGCCACGGATGCGGATTGGGATATCCGGAGCGCATGGGACTGGGAAGACAACGCTGGCCGGGGACCTGTGTGAGCATCTCGCCGGGCACGTGACAGTCGATGAGCCGTACTTGCTGCTGGAGGAAGAAGGCTACGAGTTCGAGTTCCCGCCGTCGCAGGAGGATTACAGGGCACAGCTGGGGCGGTCTTTGCGCTTGCTGCGGTCTTCGGCATCCAGGGTTGTTTTCGACCGCACCCCGCTGGACTTCCTCGCTTACCTTGCTGCGCAGGGTGCCGATATCGAAGGCGAGGCCGACCCGTCCGCCTTGCGCTCAGCCCTGGCCAGCCTGGATCTGCTGATTGTCACGCCGGTAACGCCTGAGATAGAACGGGTGCTGCCCCGCCCCGGCATGCCCCGGCTCCGGGAAATGGTGAACGATACGCTGCTGGATCTGCTGTCCAGCGACCCGCTGCAGGCATGGGCGGATGTTCCGGTGATCGAGCTGAGCGGCCCGCTGGACGGGCGGCTTGAGGCCGTCCTGGCTGCGCTCCCGGCGCATCCTCACCGCCAGGCCCGGCCACCAGGTCACCAGCAAGACCGGGTTTAGCAGGCGGACAAGGTAAGAAGCCCGGCCCGAACAGGATTCGGGCCGGGCTATCCCGGTACCCGCGGGGGGGAGCAGGGCTACCGGGCAGTAACAAAGGCTACCCTCCGGCTAAGAGTGGCTCGGCCAGGTGCTATGGGAGTCCGTGTTGATCCTGGCCACGATGCCGCGGGCCCGCAAGCCTGATTGGTGACCGGGCCCGTCAAGCTGGTCCGGGCATCTGGCGGCGCTCAATGACCGATTCGGATGTGCGGGTGAACTCCCGGATGATCTGGGCGAGCCTCGCGGGCTGGTCTAGGGGGATGAGCGTGTAGCTGTCTTCCACCTCAACCAGCTGTCCGTGCGGGAGGAGCTCAGCGAGACGCCGACCGTGTCCGGGTGGCATCACCCGGTCTCCGCTGGCCCACACGATGAGGGCAGGGTGGTTGAAACCCGGCAGGCGGTCAGCCGCCTCGACCAGGAAGCGAGTGTCGGCGGCCGCGGCTCGCAGTATCCGCACGGTGTCGCGGCGGATCTCGGGCCGCGTCAGGACCGGCTTCATCCACCGGGCGGTGGCGGCGTCTCCCCGCTTGGTCAGCCAGCCGAACGCGATGGGCAAACGCCGCACCGCCCGCAGCCGCATCTGCTGCATGAACAGCCCGAAAGCCGGCGGTGGGAGCTTGCCGGCGGCCACCAGCGTCTTGCCCGTCAGCCCGGGCGGGAAGTTGTCGAACGCGTCGCATGAGACGAGCACCGCCCGGGTCACCCGGGCGACGCGGTCGCCCATGAGCAGTTGGACGAGCGCCCCGCCGGTGTCGTTGCCGACGAGGGTGACGTCATTCAGGTCGAGGCGGTCGAGGAACTCGGCGGCCAGCTGGGCCATCCCGGGCAGCGACAGGTCAGCGTCAGCGCGCATCGCATGACGGTGCGCCCCGAGCGGCAGCGTCGGTGCTACACAGCGGTGGTCGGCGGACAGGCCGGCGATCACTCCGTCCCAGAGCGAGGCGTCCATCATCAGCCCGTGCAGCAGCACGAGCACGGGCCCGTCACCGCCGGTGTCGGCGTACTCGATCGTCCCGGCGGACAGCTCGATCTCCCTCATCCTGACGACCTCCGAGTGGATTCGACTGATCTCCCCAAAGGCAAGTGAAACACACGGTCCGCAAAATGTGAACCAGTTGGTTCTCAAATATTCACCGGAGCCGACGGCGCCAGGCGCGGCTTCGATCGCCGAGCGGCTAGTCGCTGGCAGCCTCTTCCCGATCCAGGGCCCGGGTCAGGGCCTCGAATCCGGCCTCGACTCCTGTGGTGTTTCCGCTGGTCAGCCAGTCGATGAGGAAACCTCGCAGGGCCGCGAGGATCATTTCGGAGACCTCGAGCTTGCGCTGGTCGGACCACTCTTGCGGGCAGACGGACAGCAGCGACGGCAGATACTGCTGCGATGCGCCTCGACCAAGCTCGGCGTAGCGCGCTGAGTCGTACATCATCAGCCCGATCGCCTGATCCAGAACCCGTGACTCCTCGCCCACGAGGGCAGACCACACGGCGCGCACCCGGGCCGCCAGCGTCTGCCGTTCGGGCTCTCGGGCGATGGCGGCCAGCGCGTTGCCGATCCGCCTCTCGCGCAGCTGGAGGATCGCCTGCCTGAGCAGGTCGTCGGCTCCGTCGAAGTGGTAGAGCAGCACCTTGTGCGTGGTACCGGCGGCCCGCGCCGCACGCCGGAGCGAGAAGTCCACCAAGCCGTTGACCGCGAGGTCCTCGGTCACAAGGTCGAGCAGTTCCCGGCGCCTGGCCTCGCCGCGCGGCGACCCCGCCGATCGCCGGTAGCCCGCTCGCGGAGGCGGGCTGTCGCCGTCGTCGGCCGGACAGTTAACAGCGACAGCGTCCATGGTCAGACGTTCTCACAAAGTACGCGCGCGGGTCGGCATTCATCCTCCGGGCGGTGAGATGACGCTGGACACGACCTGGCCAGGCGGGTCATGGATGCACTACCTTGCACCCTAGCGGCCGTCGGCGCGTCTCCTTAAACGGAGGTGCGGCCGTCTGCGCCGCATGGGAGGGACGATATGAGCCAGCCGCCAGGGGACTCGGGCCATTCGCCCGACCCGGGCCAATCGCCCAGCCAGGGCCGGCTGCCTTCGTGGCCCTCTGGGGACCAACCGCCGTCCTGGCCGTCCTCCGGTTCGGGTCAGGACCAGCCGCCATCCTGGCCTTCCGGTGGCCAGCCGCCATCCTGGCCATCCGGCGGATCGGACCAAGGGCAGCCTCCGGCGTGGCCGCCAAGTGGTCAGCCGCCTTATTCCGGTCCCGGTCCTGGTTACAGTTACGGTTATGGTCCGCGGCCGCCGCGGTTCAGAAGCAGACGTTCGTTCCGCCGCGCTCTCGTCGGGCTCGGCCTCCTCATCGTCCTGGGCGTCGTGGTCCGAGGCATCACCGCCAGCCACAGCACCGTCTCGATCACGCCGTTCCCCTCAGCCAGCGGTGCCCTGGTCACCGGACGCCATGACCCGCCGGGAAGGGTCGGTTCGCAGTTCGACCTCGGGGACGGCAGCGGTGATACCTACCGGGTGACCCTGGTGAAGGTCATTGACCCGGCCCGGGGCGCGGACCAGTTCAGCTCGCCGGACGGCGGCAAGCGATTTGTCGGCCTCGTCTTCAGGATCAAGGCAGTGACGGGGAGTCCCCGGAACGAGGACGCCAACAACGACGCCGTGCTCGTCGGCGGCAACGGGCAGAACTACTCGGCGGACTTCGATGGCATCACCGGGTACACCAACTTCGACAGCGGTACGATCCACGTAGCACAAGGTGACACGGTGACGGGATCGGTCACGTTCCAGGTCCCGGAAGGGGTCACGGTCTCGAAGGTCCAGTGGAGTGCGCTCAGCGGGTTCGGTTCGACGGTCGAGTGGAACGTGCACGGTTAGCAGGCCGGCCCGGGGCGCTAGCAGGCCCGGCGGCAGCAACCGAGGGAGCCTGCCTGGCCCCCGGGCGGAACCGGGGACCGGCAGGCGTTCGCCCGGCGGCTGAGCAAGCCAACGGGATCCGACAAGACACGAGACGGCAGGGCATCAGCGGCCCGTCGTACCACGGTCGTATCGGTCACGGCCGGGGCAGGTGCCGGGAGAAGGGGCCGCGCGGCCGCTGATACTGGCTGCGCCCACCACGCTGTGGGCCTGCCGTCCTGGCCGGCGCGCTGGCACATGGAGCGCGTCTTCGGCCAGAGGCTCAGTGGGTGATCGTGCCGAAGGTCACATCGGGTGACCAGATTGTCTGCCAGATGATCCCCTCGGCGGGATCGGTGGCCGAGACCATGTGATTACCGCCCTCGTAGATGCCCACGTGGTAGACGTAGCTGTTGGGGTCGGAGTCGACATGGAAGAACACGAGGTCCCCGCCCCACGCCGCGCTCCTGCTCTCGCGGCGGAAGTGCAGGAACTGGTCGTTGGCTGTCCGGGGAATCGACTTGCCGTAGTGGCCGTATACGTATTGGGCGAGCCCGCTGCAGTCGAAACCCGTGCTGGGCGAACTGCCGCCGTAGACGTAGGGAACTGTCCCGATGAACGTCGCCGCGTATCCGGATGTCTTTTGATTAAACGATAGCGGGTGAGCGCTAGCCGTTCCTGAGAAAAACGCCAGAGACACTGCCATCGTTCCGGCGATGGTGCCTATCTTATGTCGTACTGACACGGACCCGCTCCTTAACGAATTTTCCTGAGGTTTGACGGAATGCACCCGAGCTCCAGCGGCCGGTGCGGCGGGCCTCTTCGCGGTCGCGGCTTAGGCGCGACTGACCCGCGTGACGCAGGGAAAGCGCTTCTTCACGCTGTGGAATGCAAGTCCCTGGGCTGAATCAGCATGCGGTATGAAGTCCAGAAAATCCGGCAAATTCGGTAAATGTTCCAGTTTATGGAACATTTAGGTATACATATGTTTCACGCATACCAGTTGTCACAGGAGATAACATGAAGGTTACGGAAGTATCTCGACATAGTTACTGTATGTATTATTTATTGGACAGTAGTGCCTATGTCATCGCGCCAGGAGTCAATAGTCAGGCTTCTGAGCTGGGCAAACATCCATTGTTCCGGCGAACCGGGTACGGGCCAACGGCCTTGACTCAGTGCCGAGCAAGTGACCTTCGCCACGTGCCTCCGCTGCGAAGAGGATGCCCGTCGGCGACCAGTGGACATGCGAGTATGTTCAACAATGAGTCACTAAGTAGATACTCTGAGTCCGATAGCCGCTCGCCGGGCCCGAGAGCTCGCCTGTCACCACAAGCTTGCGGGCGGTGATGAGCGGCTGCTGTGCCAGCGACCCCGGCCGGGCTCCGCCCGTCATCACGTAGCCACCATCAATGGCACTCGCATTTGCCTGACGGACATTGGCATTATACTGCGAATCGGGTCGGCAGCCGCGTTGTACACGTGAAGATCACCGTTGCGAAAACAACGTTATCAGTCACCACGACGGACGGATATGACGGCGAAGGAGGCTTGTCGTCCCATCCGGCGGGTCCGGTTCCTGGCCGACGGGGACCACCTCGCCGGCGGCCTGGCCGAGAGCCGTGATCAGTGCGTTGACGCACGGAAGTTGACGCACGGAAGTGGCGGGCCCCGAATAGCTCTCGGGCATGAACGTAAGATCGTTGACTGCGGCGAACGCCGTCGGGCCTGTGTTAGGCCGGTCCGCGGTTGTGCGTCTGCTGAGAAACGGAAAGGATGACGGCCCGATGCTCACGTTCGGCGTGGTGGTGCTGGGAGTTACCGACCGTCAGCGGGCCATCGATTTCTGGTGCGCGACGCTCGGCTACCAGGTGCGTGAGGATGGATTCGGCGGCTGGGCCACGGTGCTCGTCCCGCCTGGCGGGTCCGGCGCCATCATCGCGCTGCAGCGCAGCGAGACACCACCTGAGGACTACCCGCGGCTCCACTTCGACCTGCACGTCGCCAGCGCGGCCGAACAAGAGGCAGAGGCGGACCGCCCGATATCGCTGGGCGCCGTCCGGGTCAGCTGGGACAGCTACCCCGACGATCCGGACTTCATCGTGCTGGCCGACACCGAAGGCAACCGGTTTTGCATTGTCGATCTCGGCCACGAAAGCCGCGAGTCCGGCTAGGCCTCGGCCGGCCGATCCGTCATCGGCTGCCCCTGCCGGTACATCTGCGGCGGCTTGTTGCCCGCGGCCTGCCCGCCGTCGATCGGCAGGACGGTCCCTGTGATGAATGAGGACTCCTCCGAGCACAGCCACAAGACGGTCCGCGCTACCTCGGCGGTGGTGCCGATGCGCCGCATCGGCGTGGACATCGCGGCCCCGCGCTGCGCCTGCGAGCCCGCGGCCTCGAGGTGGTAGGTCAGGATCGGGCCCGGCGCCACGACATTGACCCGGATGCCCTGGTCGGCGTAGTCGAGGGCGGCCACCTTGGTTAGGCCGATGATCCCGGCCTTGCCCGCGACGTACGCCGCGAGGTTGGCCGTACCATTCAGCCCGGCGATGGAGGCCATGTTCACGATCGCGCCGCCGCCGCTCGCCTGCATGGCCGGGATCTGGAACTTCATCCCGAGGAAGGTGCCGCGGATGTTCGTGGCGATGCCGAGGTCGAACTCGTCTGGGTCGATGTCCGCGAGCGGCGCTGGCATCGGTCCCGCGCTGGCGTTGTTGAATGCCGCGTCAAGCCGGCCGAACGCGGACAGAGCCTGGCCGACCAGGTGACGCATCGAGCCGACGTCGGTGACGTCGGTGCCGACAGCGAGCGCCCGGCCGCCGCGCGCCTCGATACGGTCGGCGACATCTTTCAGCGCGGTGGTGTCGCGGGCGGCGAGGACCACGGCGGCCCCGGCGGCGGCGAACGCCTCGGCGGTGGCCGCGCCGATCCCCTTGCTCGCACCGGCCACGAGCGCGACCCGCCCGCTCATCGGCAGTTGCGGACCCCGGTCCTGATCACTCACGATGCGCCTCCATATTCATTAGGCATCAAAGCATATGATATCAAACGATTAGGTAGCTATCGGAAGTGTTACCCTTCGCTCATGTCCCGTCCCGCACACCAGCCGCTTGGCCTGTACCTCACCAGGGTTTCGAAGACCGTCAGCCGTGCCTTCGACGACGCCCTAGCCGAAGCGGGCGGATCGCTGCCGGTATGGCTCGTGCTGATCTCGCTGAAGAGCGGCCAGCTCGCCAGCCAGCGCGAGCTCGCCGAGGCGGTCGGGATCCAGGGAGCCACGCTCACCCATCACCTGAACACGATGGAGTCCGCCGGCCTGGTGACCCGCCGCCGGGATCCAGCGAACCGCCGCTTGCACCTGGTCGAGCTGACCCCCGACGGAGACACACTCTTTTCCCGCCTCCGGGACGCGGCCATGGCCTTCGACCAGCGACTGCGCGCCGGGCTCTCCGATACCGAGGCCAGCCAGCTAGAAGCGCTCCTGACCAGGCTGCGTGACAACGTCAGCGCCGGCCGCTGATCATCATAAGAGCTCGCCAAGTTTCGTGATCTCCCGCGTTAGCCCGGCCCGGCAGCACTACGCGGATGGCGCAAATTTGATGCTCATCTTGACAGCTTTGACTGACGACATTCCTGCCGCATACAGGGCGGTGCCGATGGACAGCAGGGCGAACCCGAGAACCTGCAGGTGGGGTACGCCAAGCAGGATCAGCCCGATTCGGTCGAGGGCGAACCCGGGTGCCATCGCGACACCGCTCAGCGCCCACCCGGTGGCGGTGCGGCCGATAGCCTGCTTCGGCGGCAATTTCTGCTGCTTACGACCGATGATGTGCGCGGGGACGGCGACGAAGCTGATCAGCATCACGCCGAGCACGGCACCCAGGGTGAGAACGTAAAGCCAAACTCGGCCGATGCGTGGCACGACCACAACGGCAAAGGCCAGCGCCGTGCCGACGAACAGCCCGGCGCTGACGATACCGGCCAGATGCCGGTTGGCGTGGCGGACCGCGGGCCGGATATGCGGTGGCAGGACGTCGATCGCGAACGCGAACACCGTGTTGCACCAGAACGCGGCGGTCGAGACAACGACGGTCAGCGCCACAACCAAGACGACTCCGCCCAGCGTGACGTGCCGGAACGGGGCTCCGCGAAGGGCGTGTTGCTTAAGATCCCACATGGCTAGCCAGATCCAGCCCGCCGGTACCAGCTGGATCAAGGACAGCCGCCAGTTCAAGACCAGCAGCTTGACGCCGCGGATCAACAAAACGATCGTCCCGGCTGCCCACGCTACCGGCGCGAGATACGGCCGGGACTCGCCGAATTGTCGCGCCGCCGATTCGATCTTGCCCGGATCGGCGTCCGCCACGGCCCGGGCCAATTGGAAGACCTTCTCGAGCCGGATCTCACGCCGGCGGCGAGGACCCGCGGCAGTGACCGTCTCGTCTTCACCACCCGGAAGCGTTGGCTCCGCAACCCGGCCGGAACTCGCACCAGCGGGGCCCAAACCGTCTGGCCCGCTCACATCGCTCGCCCCGCTGGGCGAGGTGTCCGTCCCACGCGACTCACCCACCGTTTAAATCTGCCATCGCACGCTGTCCTCTAAACTATCGCCCCGTTAGGCCACCTCCAGGCGGGCGGCTTGAGCCGGGACGCTCACGAAGCGGCTCGCGATTCGGCAGGCGGGCCCGCCAAGGTCCGTAGAAGCGGAAGTTCCCTTCAAACCTGTCTAGGCCGCGGCCCGGAGTTCGGCAAGATCGATGCCGAGCCATTCCCGCAGGCCCGCCTGGCCGGCCTTGGTCACCGTGACGATGCGGCTGGCTTCCCTGGTGGTGATCCAGCGGCGCTCGAGCAAGGTCCTGGTCAGGGCGGCGCCGAGGCTGCCCGCCAGATGATAGCGGCGCTCGCTCCAGTCCAGGCAGGGCCGGAGCAGCGGCCGGGTCCGCCGCTCGAGCCGGTCCACGTCGATGCCGAAGCCGCCGAACTCCGCGGCGCCTCCCGGGGCCATCAGGTAGCCGCCGTCGCGCTCGCGGAACAGGCCGCGCTCGAGCAGTGCCTCGGTGACCGAGACGCCCACCGCGCCGGCTAGGTGGTCGTAGCACATCCGCGCCCAGCGCAGGCTCTTCGCCCGGGTTGCCTCGCCGAGCGAGCCGACCTCGGTCGCGGGCGCGAGTAGGATGAGGATCTCCAACGCGTCGGCCACCGGCTCCGAGGCGATCGAGTACAGCTGCTGGCGCCCGCTGGGCTGGGCGCGGACCAACCCGCCCGCGACCAGCTTCTTCAGGTGCGCGCTGGCCAGCGAGCGGGAGATGCCGGCCGCCTCGGCCAGCGCCGAACCCGACTGCGGCGTCCCGCTGAGCAGGGCCAGGAGCATCTGCGCGCGGTGCCGGTCGGCCATCAGTGCGGCCACGGAGGCCAGGTCAGCATCCGGATCCATGACCCAACCCTAGCCCAACGACAGTCAAATGATGATTTGACGGTTTCCGGGTTAGGGTCGATGTCATGGCGACCACGACACTTACCGGCCGGAACTCCGGCGCCTGGGTCAGGATCGCGTTCGCGATGTTCGCGGTCGGCTGGGGGGCCAACCAGTTCTCGCCGATGCTCATTGTCTACCGGCATGAGCTCAGGCTCGGCGCGGGCGCGGTAGCCGGATTGTTCCTGGTCTACGCGCTGACCCTGATTCCCGGCCTGCTCATCGGCGGGCCCGCCTCGGACCGTTTCGGGCGGCGGCCGGTGGTCTTGCCGTTCGTCGCGCTGTCCCCGCTGGCGACGTTGCTGCTGGTGCTCGGGCCGCGGTCGCTCGTCATGATCGCCATCGGCCGGGCTCTGGCCGGGTTGTGTTCGGGCGTCGTGTTCGGGGCGGCCACCGCCTGGGTGCAGGAGGTGTCGCCGGACGACGGGATGAGCGCCCGGCGGTCCGCGCTCGCGCTGACGGCAGGGTTCGGGCTCGGCCCGGTAGTGGCCGCGGTGCTCGCCCAGTGGGCCGGCGACCCGCTGGTGGTGCCGTACCTGCCCCACCTGCTGATCGGCGGAGCTGCCGCGGTCGCGCTCGCGCGGACGCCGGAAGGCACGGCTGCCCGGCCC
>JBAUAY010000054.1:0-1968 GCA_049676235.1 Streptosporangiaceae bacterium | reverse complement strand
GCCCCGCTCGGCGAGCTTTACGTGACATGGACGGGTGCGGCGGACACTGATAGCGTCAATGAGCTGACGGAAAGCGACGACGACGAATGACCAGCGCAACCCCTGAGAAATCCGGGAACCCTGAGGCCCCCGAGGCCAGTACCGGGGCCAGCCCCGAAGTGAGCACCGAAGCGAGCCCCGGGCTGCGGGCCAGCCTCGAGGCGATCCTGCTGGTGGCCGACGAGCCGGTGCCGGTCGTGGTGCTGGCCCAAGTGCTCGAGCGCCCGCGGAACGAGGTGCTGGCCGAACTGCATGACCTGGCCGCGTCTTACGTCGGGGAGGGCCGCGGCTTCGACCTGCGTGAGATCGCCGGCGGCTGGCGGTTCTATACTCGCGAGGATTGCGCGCCGCTGGTCGAGCGTTTCGTCAGTGACGGGCAGGAGGTCCGGCTGACCCAGGCGGCGCTGGAGACCCTGGCCGTGGTGGCCTATCGCCAGCCGGTGAGCCGGGTCCGCGTATCAGCGGTGCGCGGCGTCAACTGCGATGGGGTCATGCGCACGCTGGTGCTGCGTGGCCTCACCGAGGAAGCGGGCACGGACTCCGAGACCGGGGCCATTTTGTACCGGACCACCAGGTACTTCCTGGAGCGGCTGGGCCTGGCCAGCCTGGATGACCTGCCAGATCTCGCGCCGTTCCTGCCGGAAAGCATTGAGGACATCGAGGATGAGAACGCCCGATCGTAACTACCGGGACGACGACCACGAGGACTTCGACGACGGCGAAAGAGACTCCCTGACCGACGTCCCCGGTTCCTTGGGCGGGGTCCGGCTGCAGAAGGTCCTGGCCGAGGCCGGGGTCGGCAGCCGCAGGCACTGCGAGGAACTCATCGGCGCGGGCCGGGTCGAGGTCGACGGCGAGACCGTCCGGCGGTTCGGCGCCCGGGTGGACCCCGAACACCAGGTGATAAGGGTGGACGGCAAGCGCATCCCGGCCAAGTCTGGCCTGGTGTACCTGGCGTTCAACAAGCCGCCCAAGGTGCTGACCGCGATGTCGGACCCGCGTGGCCGGCGGACCGTGGCGGACTTCCTCGGTGACCGGTCCGAGCGGCTCTTCCACATCGGCCGGCTGGACTACGACACCGAGGGCCTGATGCTGCTCACCAACGACGGTGAGCTCGCGCACCGGCTGGCCCATCCCAGCTTCGAGGTGGCCAAGACCTACCTGGCCGAGGTGACTGGCCCGGTGCCGAAGGACCTGGGCCGCCGCCTAGCCACCGGCGTCGAGCTCGACGACGGCGTGGCCAGCGCTGACCGGTTCCGGGTTATCGACCGGTCCGGGAACCGCGTGCTGGTGGAGATCACCCTGCACGAGGGGCGTAAGCACATCGTGCGGCGGATGCTCGCCGCGACCGGGCACCCGGTCAGCCGGCTGGTCCGCACCGACGTGGGCCCGATCAGGCTTGGCCAACTCAAGCCGGGTACCTCACGCGAGCTGAGCACCGCCGAAATCGGCGAGCTGTACGCTGCGGTCGGCCTCTGAGAAAGCACAGTAACCTGTGGCGATGGGAGTGAGCACATGACAGTCAGGGCGGTTCGCGGGGCGGTACAGGTCGAGTCCGGCGACCGGGACGCGATACTCGAGGCCACCGCCGAGCTGGTCACCGAGGTGATGGCCCGTAACGACCTCACTACCGACGACGTGATCAGCGTGCTGTTCACGGCGACGCCCGACCTGACCGCCGAATTCCCCGCGCTGGCCGCGCGCAAGATCGGCTTCCACGACGTGCCGCTGATCTGCGCCTCGGAGATCGCCGTGCCCGGCGCCATGCCCCGCGTGGTGCGGCTGCTGGCGCACGTCGAGACGGACCGGCCGCGGTCCGCGGTCCAGCACGTGTACCTGCGGGGCGCCGCCGCGCTCCGGCTTGACATCGCCCAATGAGGATCGCGGTCCTCGGCACGGGACTGATCGGGACGTCGGTCGCGCTCGCCC
>JBAUAY010000053.1:0-29683 GCA_049676235.1 Streptosporangiaceae bacterium | reverse complement strand
CTCGCCCGCATGCTGCCAGACGGCGTGGCCGCAGGCCGGGGCGACGTCGGCGGCACCTGCGCCGGCGAGCCGCTCGGCCACCGCTACGCCGTCGCACTCGGCCTAACCCTGGCATGATGCCGCCATCACGGCCAGCTCACAGGCCAGCCCGCGCTCGGCGTCCGGGTCTGGATCGCGGTCCGGCAGCCCGCCCTCAGGCCGGCGGCCACTCCTTCGCGACCAGGGTCAGCACGTCGTAGCTGGCCACCGATTTGCCGTGCTGGTTGGTCACGTCCGCGTCCCAGCGCACCTCGCCGTGCCCGGCGTCCTCGCGCGGGGTGATCTGCTTGCAGGTCAGCGTCACCGTCAGCTCGTCTCCCGGGGAGACCGGGGTGAGGAAGCGCAGGTTCTCCAGGCCGTAGTTGGCCAGTACCGGACCGGGATCGGGTTGGACGAAAAGGCCCGCCGCGAAGGAGAGTATGAGGTAGCCATGGGCGACCCGGCCGTCGAAGAACGGGTTGGCCCGGGCCGCCTCCTCGTCCATGTGCGCGTAGAAGGTGTCGCCGGTGAACTCGGCGAAGTGCTCGATGTCCGCCAGTGTGACCTGCCGGGGCCCGGCCACCACGGTGTCGCCGATCCGCAGCTCGGCGAGCGACTTGCGGAACGGATGGCCGCCGTCGGTGTTCCGTTCGGTACCCGGGATCCAGTGGCGGGTGACGGCGGACAGTACCCGCGGGCTGGCCTGCACCGCCGTGCGCTGCATGTGGTGCAGCACGCCGCGGATGCCGCCCATCTCCTCGCCACCGCCGGCCCGTCCCGGGCCGCCGTGTACCAGCGCGGGCAGCGGTGATCCGTGCCCGGTGGACTCGGCTCCGTCCTCGCGGTCCAGGACGAGGAGCCGGCCATGCCAGGGCGCCAGGCCGAGGACCACGTCGCGGGCGAAGGCGATGTCAGCCGTGACGATCGAGCCGACCAGGCTGCCCCGGCCGCGCGCCGCGAGATCGATCACCTCAGTCACTGGGTCCGTGTCCCGGTAGCCGATGATCGTGCTGACCGGGCCGAACGCCTCCACCTGATGCGGCTCCGGGCGGTCCGCGTCGTCGGCCTGCAGCAGCAGCGGCGCCATGAACGCACCGCGTTCGGCGCTGGCCCCGACGACGTCGACGTGGTCTGGGTCGCCGAACACGATCCGGCCCGCCGACAGCAGGGACTTGACCGAACGGCGCACCTCCTTGCGCTGCTCCAGACCGGCCAGCGCGCCCATCCGGACGCCTTCCTCCGCGGGGTTGCCCACCACCACCTTGGCCAGCCGGTCGCGTGCCGCCTCCGCCACCTGGTCCGCCAGCGTGGCCGGCACGAGGGCCCGCCGGATCGCGGTGCATTTCTGGCCGGCCTTGACCGTCATCTCGGTGACCAGCTGCCGGACGTACAGGTCGAACTCGGGGGTGCCCGGCCCGGCCTCGGGTCCGAGGACGGAGCAGTTCAGCGAGTCCGCCTCGGCGTTGAACCGGACCGAGCGCCCGACGATGGCCGGGTGCGCCCGCAGCTGCCTGGCGGTAGCGGCCGACCCGGTGAACGAGACCAGGTCTTGCTCGCCGAGGTGATCGAACAGGTCGCCCACGCCACCGCAGACCAGCTGCATCGAGCCGGCCGGCAGCAGCCCGGACGCCACGATCAGCTCCACCAGCCGGGCCGTCAGGTACGCCGTCTGGGTGGCCGGCTTGATCAGGCTCGGCACGCCGGCGATGAACGCGGGGGCGAATTTCTCCAGCGGACCCCAGACCGGGAAGTTGAACGCGTTGATCTGCACCGCGACCCCGTGCAGCGGGGTGAGGATGTGCTGGCCGACGAAGTGCCCGCCCTTGCCGAGCGGCTCGACTGCGCCCTCGGCGAGCACGGTGTCGTTGGGCAGCTCACGCCGGGCCTTGCTGGCGTAGCTGAGCAGCACGCCGATGCCGCCGTCGACGTCGAACATGGAGTCCCCGAGGGTCGCTCCGGTGCGGGCGGACAGGGCGTAGAGCTCCTGACGGTGCTCGCGCAGCAGCAGCCCGAGCGACTTGAGCAACGCCGCCCGCTGGTGGAAAGTCAGCTCGCGCAGCGCCGGTCCGCCGACCGACCGGCCGTAGCCCAGCGCCGCGCCCAGGTCGATGCCGGACGAAGACACCCGGGCGACTTCCTCGCCGGTCACCGCGTCGAGCACCGGCCGTCCGTCGCCCGCCGGAGCGGTCCATGCCCCGTTCACGTAGCTGCGCAGCACCGTCATGGTCGCTCCTGTCCGCCGGCCTTTCAGCACGCTATCTCCCCGCCGCGCCGACGGCGACCCCCGGGTCCGCGCCCAGCGGTCAGTGCTTGAAGGACTGGCGCTTCATCTGGATCTCCGGCGGCGGCTGCGTCTGCGGGTGGTGCTCCAGCACCTTCACCTGCAGCCGCAGGTCGTCGAGCAGCAGGTTGGCCAGGTCCATGCTGAAGCCGTTCCTGACCACGATCCGCATCACCGCGGTGTCGGTCATGTTCTCGGGAAAGGTGTACGCGGGCACCTGCCAGCCACGCATCCGCAGCCGTTCCGACAGGTCGAATACCGAGTAGCCGGTGACGTCGTCGCGCAGCTTGAACGCGAACACCGGGAGGTCGCGGCCCTCGGTGAGCAGCTCGAACGGCCCCACCTTGGCGATCTCCCCGGACAGGTGGAGGGCGATGTCCTGGCAGGTCTGCTGGACGTGCTGGTAGCCCCGATGGCCAAGCCGGAGGAAGTTGTAGTACTGCGCGGCGACCTGCGCGCCGGGACGTGAGAAGTTGAGCGCGAACGTCGGCATCTCGCCGCCCAGGTAATTGACCTTGAAGATGAGATCCTCGGGGAGGGCGTCTGGGGTCCGCCATATGACCCAGCCCACCCCGGGATACACCAGGCCGTACTTGTGTCCCGAGCTGTTGATGGAGGCCACCCGGGAAACCCGGAAGTCCCATTCCAGGTCCGGCTGCAGGAACGGCGCGACGAAACCACCCGACGCCCCGTCCACGTGCACCGGGATGTCGTGACCCTGCTCGGCCTGCAGCCGGTCCAGGGCCCGGCTGATCTCGAGCACCGGCTCGTAGCTGCCGTCCATGGTGGACCCCAGGATCGCTACCACGCCGATGGTGTTCTCGTCGCACTGGGCCGCGGCCTCGGCGCCGCGTAGGTGCAGGCGCCCTGGCACCATCGGGACGTAGTGGGGTTCGACCTGCCAGTAGCGGCAGAACTTCTCCCAGCACACCTGCACGTTGGAGCCCATCACCAGGTTGGGCCTGGTCGCGTCGAGCCCCGCCGCCTTCCGCCGCGCCTGCCAGCGCCACAGCAGCGCCATCCCGCCGAGCATGCAAGCTTCGCTGGAACCGGTCGTGGAGCAGCCCGTCGCCGCCCCTCCGGCGGGCGCGTTCCACAGGCTGCTGAGGATGTTCACGCAGCGCCGCTCGAGTTCGGCGGTCTGCGGGTACTCGTCCTTGTCGATCATGTTCTTGGCCGCGCACTCGGCCATCAGCAGTTCGGCTTCCGGCTCCATCCACGTGGTGACGAAGGTGGCCAGGTTGAGCCGGGCGTTGCCGTCGAGGATGAGCTCGTCGCGAACTACCTGCAGCGCGGTGCGCGGCGTTACGCCGTGCTCGGGCAGCCGGTAGCGCGGGATCTCGCAGCTCTGCTCGCGGACGTAGACCGGGTTGACTTCGAGTTCGTCGTCCTGACTGGATTCGTCCACCTGAATGTGCAGCGGCATGGACCCTTTCTCCGTCTCCCTGGTCGCGTGGGCCGTCCGGTCGGCCGGCCGTGACGGGCTTTCCAGTGGCCAGGCTAACCTGCTTGGTGCTCACCGCTGAGCTAGGGGAGCGCCCTAATTCCTTCGTCCGCCCCGACCAGCGCGTGCTCACCATGACCGCAGGCTTCGGCGGCCCTGTGGTCGTTGCCTGACGGGGCCGGCTCGGCCCGGAGCCAGATGAGCATGGCGAGCCCGGCCACCACGTACCCCCCGCCCTGGATGGCCAGCACCGGGATGATGCCCGCGAGCCGGCTCAGGTAGCCCGCACCCAGCGTGCCGGCCAGCACGGTGACACCTTCCAGGGCACTGACGGCGCCGAAGACCCGGCCCCGGTAGGAGTCCTCGCTGCTGCGCTGGAACAGCGTGATCAGCCCGGCCAGGGTCAGCGCCCCTGGCAAGCCGACGATGATCATCCCCGTGACGGCGGGCCAGACGGCGACGTAGCCGAGCGGGTAGAGGAAGATGACCAGGTCCACCAGGCCGAAGGCGATCGCGCCGTAGCACAGCAGGCGGCCGGCCCGCATCCGGTGGCCGGAGGCCGCGGCGACCATCCCACCGGCGATGCCCCCGACGGCCTGGGCGGCGACGATAAGGCCGAGATCCTCCGGGGTCCCGTGCAGCACATGCTCGACGAAGGGCGTGAACAGGGTGCTCATGGTGCCCTCGCCCACGCTGGTGACCAGGGCGAAGATCATCAGGGCGCGTAGCACCTGGTTTCGCGCGGCCAGCCAGAGCCCGTCGCGCAGCTCCGCGCCGACCTGAGCCAGCCGGGCCCGGACCGGTCCGCTCCCGCGGGAGGCGGTCCGCCCGCTCGCCCTGACCAGGGTGAGCAGCGCGGCGGAGGCGAGGAAGCTGGCGGCGTCGATGAGCGTCACGGCGACGATGCCGCCGGCCGCGGCGAGAATGCCGCCGAGCGCCGAACCCACCAGCCGGGACACGTTAGACACCTGGCCGTTCACCGCGTTGGCCGTCAGGAGCTCGTCGTCGGGCACCAGCCGGGGCACCATGGCCTGCTCGGCGGGGGAGAAGAACTGCTGGACCGATCCCTCCCAGAACATCACCGCGAAGACGATCCAGATCCGCGCCGCGCCGTCCACCAGGAGCAGTGGCAGCAGGCCCGCCGCGAGCAGTAGGTCGGCGGCGATCATCGTCCGCTTGCGGTCCCAGCGGTCCGCGAACACCCCGGCGACCGCGCCGAGCAGCACCTGCGGCGCGAACGAGGACGCCATCGTCAGCGCGGACGCCACCGTGGAGCCGGTCACGGCGTAGACCCGGTAGATCAGCCCGATCATCAGGATCCAGTCCCCAGTCATGGAGATGATCCCGGCCGAGAGCACCAGCCGCAGATCAGGCCGCCCCGTCAGCATCCGCCATGTCGACCGCATGTCAGCGTCCCCCTGGCGGCGGTCCTGACCCCGGCACGGTGAACAGCGTGAAGCTCACCGGGACCGATCCCTCCGGCCTGGAGGCGACATCATCAATCGGCCGTTCGTTGATGTAGCGCATGAGCAGGGCATTGAAGGCCTCGTCGATCTCGGCGAGTTCAGCCTGGGTGAGGTAGACGGAGGACTGGCCGATCCCGGCGTGCTCCTGCCATGGCTCCGGCCAGTCCTTGCTCCGCTGCTGCCAGTCGAGGAAGGCCTCGAGAGCGCGCTCGGCGAAGATCTGCTCAAGTACGTCGACCGCGACCGAACCCTCGGCCGTGGCTCGCGCCTCGCTCCAGTTGTAGGACGTGGCTACCATCCGCCACGGCCGCTCCCGGTGGTCCTTGCCCTCCACCTGCTCGACGAAGCCGTACTTGGCCAGCTGTCGCAGGTGGTGTGAGGCCAGGCCGTGGCTGATGCCCAGTTCTCGCGCCGCGTCCGCGGTCGTGGCCCGCCCCAGCCGGCCGATGATCGACACCAGGTCATGCCGCAGCGGATGGGCGAGCGCCCGGATAGCTATCGGATCATCGATCAGCCGCCACCGCTGCCGGGACCGCCCGCCCTCAGCTTGCCCGGCCCGATGAGCCTCAGCTTGCCCGGCCCGATGAGCCTCAGCTTCCCTGAGGCTGCGCGGCTCGCGTTCCCCAGCGCGACCAGATTCAGATTCCAAGCACATGCTTGGAATCTTGCCCGGCCCGCTAGCAGGATGTCAAGCACATGCTTGGAATACGGCATCAGCCGAACGGTTGATGGCGCTGGTCCAGATGGCCGGCCGGCCAGCGGCCGGCCGGCGTGGCATAGATGGCCGCACAGCCGATCCGGCGAAGGGGTCCGCCGGGCCAAGCTGGACCTAGGCAATCCAAAAGAGAAGCGAGGGCATGATGACGGCAGTCATCGAGGTGACGGGGCTCACCAAGCGTTACGGTGACCAGGCCGTCGTGGACGGCATCTCGTTCCACGTTGATGAGGGCGAGATCTTCGGCATCCTCGGCCCGAACGGCGCGGGCAAGACCACGGCGGTCGAGTGCCTGGAGGGCCTGCGCAAACGCGATGACGGCGAGGTCCGGATCCTCGGGCTCGACCCGCGGACCGACGCTCACCGGCTGCACCAGCGGATCGGCGTGCAGCTGCAGGAGACCCAGCTGCCGGAGAAGCTGAAGGTGCGCGAGGCCCTCGGGCTGTACGCCTCGTTCTACCCGAACCCGGCTGACTGGCGCGAGCTGCTCAGCCGCTGGGGCCTGGCCGACAAGGCAGGGACCAGCTTCGCCAAGCTCTCCGGCGGCCAGAAGCAGCGGCTGTTCATCGCGCTGGCCCTGGTCGGCAACCCGGAGGTGGTGTTCCTCGACGAGCTGACGGCGGGCCTGGACCCGGGAGCCAGGCGCGCCACCTGGGACCTGATCAGTCAGGTCCGGGCGCTAGGCGTCACCGTCGTGCTGGTCAGCCACTTCATGGATGAAGTGGAGGAACTGTGCGACCGCGTCGCGATCCTCGAACGGGGGCGGATCGCGGCGCTCGACACCCCGGCGGGGCTGGTGGACCGCGCCGGGGGCGAGTACCGGGTGCGGTTCCGGCCGACGTTGCCGCTCGAGGAGCAATCGCTGGCCGCGCTGCCCGGCGTCGTCTCCGTCACCCGCCGCGGGGCGCAGGTCGACATCAGCGGCACCGGGGACTTCGCCAGCGCCGTCACCGCGGAGCTAGCCCGCAGGCAGGTCATCGTGGCTGACCTGCGGATCGAGGGACGCAGCCTGGACAGCGCCTACGTGGCGCTGACCGGCCGCACCATGGACACCTGAGGGAGTAAAGAAATGAACGGCTTCGGCAGGCTCGCCTTCGTCGAGACCAAGCTGTTCCTGCGCGAGAAGGCCGCGACCCTGGCCGTGTTCGGGCTGCCGGTGGCGCTCGTCATCGGCTTCGGGCTGATCCCCGGGTTCGGCCAGCCGCAGAAGAGCCTGTCCGATCAGATCGGCACCGAATACATCGCCTCACTCGGCGTAGCGATCGTGCTGGCCACGCTCGGCCTGAACGGCGTGCCGATGGTCATCGGCCAGTACCGGGAGCGCGGTATCCTGCGCCGCCTCGGCGTCACGCCGGTACGCCCGCTGACCCTGCTCGTCGCCAAGATGGCGGTGTGGGCGGCGTCGGCCATCTTGTCGGTGGCGCTCGTCATCGCGGTGGTACGGATCGCCTTCCACGTCCCGACGCCGGCTGCGCCGGGCTGGTTCGCTCTCTCGGTCCTGCTGGGCATCGGCTCCGTGTTCGCGCTCGGCATGGTCGCGGCGGCCGCCGCACCGACCGCCCGCAGCGCGGCCGGGCTGGGCTGGCTGCTGTTCTTCCCGAACATGTTCCTGGCCGGTATCTACTTCCCGACCGAGGAAATGTCATCGACGATGCGCCAGATAGGCAACTTCACGCCGTTGGGCTCGGCCCTGCACGCGGTGCGGGACAGCTGGATGGGACTGGATCCGAGACCCGAATACCTGGGCATAATGGCAGCGTATGCCGTGATCTTGGGGGCGTTGGCGGTTCGCTTCTTCCGCTGGGAACAAGCGTAGGGAAGGCGATGAGGTGACAGTGCGCACGCCGGACAGCGGCTTCGAATCGATCGAGCACCGGTATGAGCGGCTCGAGCGGTTCCTGCCGTTGCTGCTGCTCGCCGTCCCACTGGTGCCTTATGTGCTCTCGCAGAGCCCGACCGCGGGTGCGTTCGGCATCACCGCCGGCGTCGCGGTGGCGGCGGGAGCCTGGATCACCTGGATGATCCACCTGCATCCTCGCTGGACGGAGAACCGGTGGCTGATGCGGGTCTACTTCACCGGCCTGCTGGCGTTCATCGCCGTGCTCACCATCCGCAGTCCCTGGTTCGCGTTCTTCACCTGGCTCGGCTTCCTGCACGCCTTCCGGTTCCTGCCCGGTGCGTGGCGGTGGGTCGGCTGCGCGGCGGTGGCGATCTTCTTTGGCATGGCCCAGTCGGGAGGATTCCACCGGCCGACTGTAGCGACGGTGGCCATCTGGGTGCTCCTGGCGTGCGTCGACGTCGTGCTCGTGGGAGCCTTCACCCAGCTGGGCGTGAAGTCCGAGGAGCAGAATCAGGCCCGCAAGGGCATGATCGCCGAGCTCGCCGCGGCCAACCAGCGGCTGGAAGAGATGATGGCCGAGAACACCGGGTTGCAGGCCCAGTTGCTCGTCCAGGCCAGAGAGGCGGGCGCGGGGGACGAGCGGCAGCGGATGGCGCGGGAGATTCACGACACGCTCGCGCAGGGCCTGACCGGGATCATCACCCAGCTCGAGGCCGCCCAGCAGACCGGCAAGGACGCCGAGCGCGAGCGGCGGATCGGCAACGCCAAGCGGCTCGCCCGGGACAGCCTGTCCGAGGCCCGTCGCTCGGTCCAGGCGCTGCGTCCGCAGGCGCTGGAAAACAGCAGGCTCCCGGAGGCGCTGGCCGACGAGGTGGCCCGCTGGTCGGCCACCAGCGGCGTGCCGGGCGAGGTCGAGACCACCGGCGACGCGCGCGCGCTGCACCCGGAGGTCGAGGTGACCCTGCTGCGCGTCGCGCAGGAGGCACTGGCCAACGTGGCCAAGCACGCCCGCGCCACCCGGGCCGGGGTAACCCTCTCCTACATGGAGGACGTGGTGAGCCTCGACGTGTGCGACGACGGCGCCGGGTTTGCCCTGCCGGCCCCGTCCGACGGGAGCAGCGTCAACGGGAACAGCGCCAGCGGGAGCAGCGCCAGCGGGAGCAGCGCCAGCGGGAGCAGCGCCAGCGGGAGCAGCGCCAGCGGGAGCAGCGCCAGCGGCGGCTTCGGCCTGATCGCGATGCGGCAGCGGGTCAGCCGACTGGCCGGCCAGCTGGAGATCGAGTCGGAACCGGGGGCGGGCACGGCCGTTTCGGCCAGCCTGCCGGCCATCCCGCTGGGAGAATCCAAGTGACGGAGATCATCCGGCTGCTGATCGCCGACGACCATCCGGTGGTGCGCGACGGGCTGCGCGGCATCTTCGAGGCCAGCGGTGAGTTCGAGGTGGCTGGGGAGGCGGCCAACGGCCGGGAAGCGGTCGACCGGGCGGCGGCGCTGCGTCCCGACGTGGTGCTCATGGACCTGCGCATGCCGGTGCTGGACGGGGTGAGCGCGATCAGGCTGCTGGCCGAGAAGGGCGTCAGCGCGCGGGTGCTCGTCCTCACTACCTTCGATACCGACACCGACGTGGTACCCGCGATCGAGGCCGGCGCCACCGGCTACCTGCTCAAGGACTCCCCGCCCGACGAACTGCTGCGCGGTGTCCGCGCCGCGGCCCGCGGCGAGGCCGTGCTCTCGCCCTCGGTGGCCACCCGGCTGCTCGGCCAGGTCAGGCAGCCGGCCAGGGAACCGCTCAGCCAGCGCGAGCTCGACATCCTCGGTCTGATCGCGCAGGGCTGCTCGAACCGGGAGGCCGCCGCCCGGCTGTTCATCAGCGAGGCCACGGTCAAGACCCACGTGCTGCACATCTACGCCAAGCTTGGCGTCAACGACCGCGCCGCGGCCGTGGCGACCGGGTTCGAGCGCGGCCTGCTGCCCCGCCCTTGAAGACGGCGCGGTGGGACGCGGAGCGGGGTATTCCGGTGGCGCTATCAGCCACGCGTGCGGCCTGGCTTCGGGCCGGGGCATGCACCAGGCCCGTTCGGCCTAATGATTTTTTCTGGAGGTAACGGCAGAACAGGAAGCCGTCGTCTTCCAGGACGTGAGCCAAGGTCAGCGGCAGCGGCGGGACCGTCGGCAGCGCGCCGGCCACGATCCGGCTGGCGCCGGGGCCCGCCATCAGCGGGCCGATGGTCAGGCACAGCTCGTCCAGCTGACCGGCCTCGAGGAGCTGGGCGAGCAGGTGCGGGCCTCCTTCGGTGAGCATACGGCGGTGTCCGCGTTCGGCCAGCGCGCAGACGGCGGCCTTGAGGTCGACGGTCTTCTCGCCGGCCACGATGACGTCTGCGTGCCTGGCCAGCTCGGCGCGGCGATCGGCGGGCGCCTGGGCGGTGGTGATGACGATCGTGCGTGCGTGCGCCGGGGCCTCGGAGATCAGGCGGCTCGCCGGATCCAGGTCGAGCCGCGCGGTGACGACCGCGATCGGCGGCGTCGGGGGGCGACTCGACCGCAGGTCCCGCCAGGGCTCCTGGATCCTGGCCGGCTTGTAATGCTCGGTCCGCACCGTCGCGGCTCCGACGATAATGACGTCGGATAGCGTGCGCAGCAGCGCGAACAGCCGCCGGTCGGTGTGAGAGGACAGGGCCGCCGAGGCGCCGTCCAGGTCCGCGGCGCCGTCCGCGCTCGCCACCATGTTGGCGCGCAGCCACTGGCCGTCCGGGTAGGCGTACAGAGCCGCCAGATCCGGGTTGTCCTGGTCTGCGGGAAGTAGCTGGCGCAGGCTCACTCGGTGGACCGTAGCACGACGACGGCGTGGTCGCGGACCTCGACCTCCTTCTTCGGCGGGTGGATGGCCCCGGGAACGCCGAGCGATTTTGGGTCCGTGTCGATGACCACCTCCCAGCCGACCGCGTAGCTGGCCTCGGGCAGGGTGAACGTGATGGGGTTGTTGTGCGCGTTGAACAGCAGCAGGAACTTGGAGTCGGTGATCTTCCCGCCGCGCGGGTCAGGCTCGCTGATCGCCTCCCCGTTGAGGAACGCCGCGAGCGACCTGGCGTAGCTGGCACGCCAGTCCGCCTCGGTCATCACCTCCCCGGCCGGGGTGAGCCAGACGATGTCGCCCTTTTCGCTGCCCGGGCCCTGACCAAGGAAGAACCGGCGTCTTCGGAACACCGGGTGGTCGCGGCGCAGGCCGGCCAGCGTCTCGGTGAACTGCAGCAGGTCCTGCTGGGAGGCGGCCAGGCCCCAGTCCAGCCAGGACAGCTGGGTGTCCTGGCAGTAGGCGTTGTTGTTGCCTGCCTGGGTGCGGCCCATCTCGTCACCGGCCAGCAGCATCGGGACGCCCTGCGACAGGAACAAGGTGACCAGGAAGTTCCGCTGCTGCCTGGCGCGTAGCTCCTCGACGGCGGGATCGTCGGTCGGGCCTTCCACGCCGCAGTTCCACGAGCGGTTGTCGTCGGCGCCGTCCCGGTTGTCCTCGCCGTTCGCCTCGTTGTGCTTGTGGTTGTAGCTGACCAGGTCGTGCAGGGTGAACCCGTCGTGGCAGGTGACGAAGTTGATCGACGCGACGGGACGGCGCCCGCTGGTCGCGTACAGATCGCTCGACCCGGTGAGCCGGTACGCGAACTCCGGCACCGTGGACGGCCGGCCGCGCCAGAAGTCCCGGACGGTGTCCCGGTATTTCCCGTTCCACTCGGTCCACAACGGCGGGAAGTTGCCGACCTGGTAACCGCCCTCGCCGACGTCCCACGGCTCGGCGATCAGCTTCACCTGGGATACCACCGGGTCTTGCTGGACCAGGTCGAAGAAGGTGGACAGCCGGTCCACGTCGTGCAATTCCCTGGCCAGTGCGGCGGCCAGGTCGAACCGGAAGCCGTCGACGTGCATATCGAGGACCCAGTACCTCAGTGAGTCCATGACCAGCTGGAGCGAATGCGGATGCCGGGCGTTGAGGCTGTTGCCGCAGCCGGTGTAGTCCAGGTAGCGCCAGGGCTCGGAGTCCGCGAGCCGGTAGTAGGCGGCGTTGTCGATGCCGCGGAACGACAGCGTGGGGCCCATGTGATCGCCCTCGGCGGTGTGGTTGTACACCACGTCGAGGATGACCTCGATGCCCGCCTCGTGCAGCGCCTTTACCATCGTCTTGAACTCGCCGACCTGCTCGCCGCGCTGCCCCGCGGAGGAGTACAGGTTGTGCGGGGCCAGGAACCCGATCGTGTTGTAGCCCCAGTAGTTGGTCAGGCCGCGGGCGACCAGGGACTTCTCGGCGACGAACTGATGCACCGGCATGAGCTCGACCGCGGTGACCCCGAGCCGCTGCAGGTGCGCGATCACGGCCGGATGGGCGAGCCCGGCGTAGGTGCCGCGCTGAGCGGTCGGGACCTCCGGGTGGCACAGGGTCAGACCGCGCACGTGCGCTTCGTAGATGACCGTCTCGTGGTAGGGGATCTGCGGGGCCCGGTCGTTGCCCCAGTCGAAGAACGGGTTGATCACCACGTTCTTCGGCATGTGCACCGCGCTGTCCTCGGTGTTTCGCTTCCTGGGGTTGCTGAAGTGGTAGTCGAACAGCGACTCGTCCCAGCGGACGTTACCCTCGACCGCCTTGCCGTAGGGATCGAGCAGGAGCTTGGAGCCTTCGCAGCGCAGCCCGCGCGGGGGATCGTACGGCCCGTGCACGCGGTAACCGTAACGCTGTCCCGGCGCGATGCCAGGCAGGTAGCCATGCCAGACGAAGGCATCGACTTCGGTCAGCTCGACCCGGGTCTCGGTGAGCGTTCCCTCGTCACCGTCGGCCGCGTCGAACAAGCAAAGTTCCACCCGTTCCGCAACCTCGGAGAACAGGGCGAAATTCGTACCCCATCCGTCCCAGCTCGCACCAAGCGGATATGGCGTTCCCGGCCAGATACTCAATCGCCCCCTTTTGGCGGCCAGTCGGGTCGCGTTCGGCCAGCGGCCGACTCTTCCGGGCAAGCGTAAGCCCGGAGGGACGTACGATACCGGATCGTGACCTCCTGGTCGCGGATCCTCGGGTTTCTCGAGGGTTATCCGGAGTTTTACCCAGATTTGCGCCCGATTTACGCCGCTGTGCGCCTGCGCGATCCAGCCTCGGCGAATCGGTCAAGCAAGACATCCGCCACCTCGGCGCAGGCGCCGAGCACCGGCGAGACCGCGGCCGCCCCGGCGGCCAGTGCGGACCGGCGGATCCGGTCGGCGAACAAGCCCGGGGCGAGCAGGTAAGTGGCGACTACCACCCGCGGGGCCCCGGCCCGCAGCAGGTCGGCCACCGCCGCTGCGGGGGAGGGCTCGGCGGCCGAGGCATACGCCGGCCAGACCGCGAACCACCCGCTCTTGGCCTGCCACTGCGCCGCCAGCCGCGCGATGGTGGCGTTCGCCTCATGGTCGCTGGAACCGGCCGCCGCGAGCACCACCGCGGTCTGTCCGGGATCGGCCTGCGGGTCCGCCTCGGCCAGGCGCCGCTCGAGCGCGCGCAGCAGCAGGGGGTGCGGCCCGAGGGTGGCGCCGTAGCTGACCTGCGGCCGCGGCAGCCTGGTCAGCATGCGGGGGATATCGGCCTTGCTGTGGTAGGCCGCGGTCAGCAGCAGCGGCAGCACGGTCACCTCGCGGTCCGCCTCCACCGTGCTCAGGACCTGCGGCAGCGAAGGCGGGGCGTGGTCCAGGAAGGCGGCACGCAGGTCCAGGCCCGGCGAGCGCTCCCGGGCCACCGCCGCCAGGTCGGTGATGGTAGCCGAGGCCCGCGGATCCGCGCTGCCGTGCGCGACGGCAACGAGGACTCGGTCAGGCATGGATGCCGCACTCCGTCTTGCCGGTTCCCGCCCACCGACCGCTGCGCGGGTCCGCACCCGGCTCGACGCGGAGCGTGCAGGTCGCGCAGCCGATCGACGGGTAGCCGTCGTAGACCAGCGGATTCACCAGCACGCCGTTGGTGGTGATGAAATCATCCACCTGCTTCTGCGTCCAGCTGACGATCGGGTTGACCTTGACCATCTCCCGCCGGTCGTCCCACTCCACGACCTGGGACTGGCGGCGGTTGTTCGTCTCGTCCCGGCGCACGCCGGTGATCCAGGCGTCGTAGTTGGTCAGGGCCCGCTCGAGCGGCTCAACCTTGCGCAGGTAGCAGCACAGGTCGGGGTTGCGCCCGAACAGCCTCGGCCCGAGCTCGGCATCCTGTTCGGCCACCGTACGTGACGGGGTGACGTTGACCAGGCGGATCGGGTACACCGCTTCGACCGCGTCCCTGGTCCCGATGGTCTCGGCGAAATGGTATCCCGTGTCGAGGAAGACCACGTCGATGCCTGGATGGACAGCCGAGGCGAGATGGATGATCACGGCATCGGTCATCGAGGAGGTTACGCAGATCCGGTCACCGAACGTGTCCACAGCCCAGCGAATAACCTCTTCGGCCGGCGCGTCGGCCAGGTCCTCCGCGGCCTGCTCGGCGAGGGTTCGCATGTGCTCAGGGTCCTCCAGGCTGATGTGCGCCAGGCCGGGCGCTACGACGGGACTCACAGTGTGACTCCTATTCCGGCAAAGCGTAGCTGGAACGACCTCGTGCAACTGCGGCAATGCCATTCCCCGTCGGCCGCTCCCTGCGGTTCGAGGTCCTCCTCGCCGCAGTAAGGGCAGTAGAAAGGAACAGCCCTCGTGGTGTTCACGTCAGCTCCTCCTCGCTCGCCCGCGCCGTCCAGGCGGCGAAGCTCTCGCCGGGCTCGCGCGCCGCATCGAACCGGCGCAGCACCCGCTCCACGTAGTCCGGCAGCTCCTCGGCCGTGGTCTTCAGCCCGCGGAGTTTTCGGCCGAACCCGGAGCCGGTGCCGTCGCCGCCGTTCAGGCTGCCGCCGAGATGCACCTGGAAGCCCTCGACCTGCCGACCGTCAGGCCCGGTGACCAGCGAGCCCTTCAGACCGATGTCGGCCGTCTGGATCCGGGCGCAGGAGTTCGGGCAGCCGTTCACGTTGATCGTGACCGGCGCGTCGAAACCGGGCAGGCGACGCTCGAGCTCGCTGATCAAGTCGGCTGCCCGGACCTTGGTCTCGACGATCGCCAGCTTGCAGAACTCGATGCCGGTGCAGGCCATCGTGTGCCTGCGGAACGCGCTGGGCCGGGCCGGCAGGCCGGCCGCGTCGAGCTCGGAGACCAGCTCGTCGGTGCGCTCCGGGGGCACGTCGAGGATGACCATCTTCTGCTCGGTGGTGGTGCTCACCCGCCCGCTGCCGTACTTGGCGGCCAGGCCGGCGATGACGTCCAGCAGGTCAGCCGATACCCGGCCTACCGTGGGCGCGAAGCCAACGTAGTAGTTCCCGTCGCGCTGGGGGTGCACGCCGACGTGGTCGCGGATCCCGTCCGGCGGCGCCGTGGGCGCGGGGCCGTCGGGCAGCGCGTAGCCGAGGTACTCCTTCTCAAGCACCTCGCGGAACCGCTGCGGGCCCCAGTCCGCCACCAGGAACTTGATCCGCGCCCGGTGCCGCAGTCGCCGGTAGCCGTAGTCCCTGAACAGCCCGGCCACGCCGGCCCAGACCTCGGCCACCTGGTCTGGCCGGACGAACGTGCCGAGCCGCTTGCCGATCATCGGGTTAGTGGACAGGCCGCCGCCAACCCACAGGTCGAAGCCGCGCTCGGTGTTCTCGTTCACCACTCCCACGAACGCGACGTCGTTGATCTCGTGGATGGCGCACTGCGCGGCGCAGCCGCTGATCGAGGTCTTGAACTTGCGCGGCAGGTTGGAGAAGGCGGAGTCGCCGATGTACTGCTCGCCAATGGCGGCGATCTGCGGCGCGCCGTCGATGATCTCGTCCGCGTCGATGCCGGCCAGCGGGCAGCCGAGGATCACCCGGGGGGTGTCACCACAGGCCTCGGTGGTGGACAGCCCGACCGATTCCAGCGCGTCCCAGATGTCAGGGACATTCTCGATCTCCACCCAGTGGAGCTGGATGTTCTGCCGGTCGGTCACGTCCGCGGTGCCGCGCGCGTACCGGCGCGAGATGTAGGCGATCACCCGCAGCTGGTCGTTGGACAGCTGGCCGCCGTCGATGCGGATCCGCAGCATGAAGTAGCGGTCGTCGAGTTCCTCCGGCTCGAGCACCGCGGTCTTGCCGCCGTCGATGCCGGGCCGGCGCTGGGTGTACAGCCCGTACCAGCGGAACCGGCCGCGCAGGTCGGCGGGGTCAATGAAGTCGAAGCCGTACTTGGAATAGACGTCGATGATCCGCTGGCGGACGTTGAGCCCGTCGTCGTTCCGCTTGTTTTCCTCGTTCTTGTTGAGCGGTTCCCGGTAGCCGAGCGCCCACTGGCCTTCGCCGCGTTTGCGCTTGGCCTTGGCGGTCTCGGTTGCGACTGACATGTCAGGCGGTTCCTTCAGGTTCGGAGACGCGCATGGCACGAGAACCTGGGCTCCGCTGGTTACCCGTTTTAATCGCGGTTCAGCCGCGGGGTCCAGCGGGATGACGCCCGGCATCGCGCGCGCGCCCAGGGTTCGTAGAGAATCCGGGCCGGCGATTATCGGGCGAGCAGACAGATGGCGCTGCGGACGCGCAGGAGATCGACGTGCCGTCGCACGACGAGCAAGGGGTCCGTTACGCTCATAACGCCAGAATCACATGTAACGGACCGGTCTGTCCAGGCAGCGTCCGGCATGTGGACGGTGCGAACGGTCACATCCGGCGCCATACACGTGGCAACATGCCTGCGCCGGCCGCTATTCCCAGCCGCTAATGCGGGGCGTCAGGCCGAGCCTAGCCTTGGCGGAGCCAGCTGAGCGACGGCTCAGTGCCGTAATGTCCGGTCGGCGGCTGGTGCTGGCAGTCGCACCAGGTGCCGCCCGGGCACTCCTCGTGGTGCCGTTTCCGGCATGGGACGCAGATCATGTCTCCATTGTGCGGCGTGGACATTGTCGTTGCGCGCCGTTACGCGGGTACATCCCGAACATGAGCCAGGGCGAGTACGTGCTCCCCTTCCCGGACCGGCGGACCGCTGGGACCCTGCTCGCGGAACGACTTACCCGCGCCATGGTCCTAGATAATTGGGCCGAACGGACCGTGGTGCTTGCCCTGCCCAGGGGCGGAGTGGCCGTGGCGAAGCAGGTCGTCGCCGTCCTGGGCGTGCCGATGAACGTCATCGTCACTCGCAAGATCGGCTACCCGCGCCAGCCGGAACTCGGGGTGGGCGCCATCGCCGAGGGCCTGGAAATGGCCGTCTATGACGCGGGCCTGCTCGGCCGGCTGTCACTTTCCCCGGCCAGCCTGGCCCCTGTGGTCGCCGTCGAGCAGACCGAACTGGCCAGGCAGGTGCAGGTGTACCGGGGCGGTCGCCCGCTGCCGTCGGTGGCCGGATGGTGCGTGATCGTGGTGGATGACGGCCTGGCGACCGGCGCCACCGCACGGGCCGCGCTGCGATCGTTGCGCGCGGCGCACGCGGCCTACCTGGTGCTGGCGGCCCCGGTCGCGGCTCCCGCCGCGGCGGAAGAGATGCGTGCGGAAGCTGACCAGGTGATCATCTTGGCGACTCCCCGCAGGTTCCGGTCCGTGGGGCAGTGGTACACGTCTTTCGGTCAGCTCACCGACGCCGATGTGCTAGCGCTGCTGGCGTGACCTCCGACCTAGGCGGCGTTGGCCCGGCGCATCCGGCGGCGGCGCTCGGCCGAGCGCTCATCCTCGTTCAGGCCACCCCACGTGCCGTACTTCTCCGGCCGCGACACGGCGTAGTTCAGGCATTCAAGCCGCACCGGGCAAGCCGCGCAGACCCCCTTGGCCTTACGCTCCCTGATCTCCCTCTCCGGCTGACGCTCGCCGTCCGGACCGAAGAAGAGCAACAGGTCCTCACCACGGCACGCGGCAGCATCTTGCCACCCCCAATTAGGGCGGGGAAGCATAGCCGACTGCCGACGTACCTGAGACATGGATCAATCACCTCAACCAAGATGCATCAAATAGTGCGTTACAGTAGATCGTCAGGCTCTTGAACACGCGAACCAGTCCTGCCCGGAACCCACCGTTGCAAGATACAACGCGTCTTCCTGACGAGGTGTTCCCGTGCCCGGGGTACGGCGACCGCGTTAGCAAACGGTTACTATACCGAACGGCTGGCACCAGCGCATCGGTTCACCCGTCCTCGTAGAACCGTCGCGCGGGCCGCTGCATGCCCGTCGATAATGATGCCACCCTCGACAGCGGTCTTGCAGGCGGGGTGGCGAAATTCCCTACTTGAATTCCGGCCCGCAGCTAGCCTGCTTGAGAGTGTTCGTGACGAACTGGACAAGGGAAGGGAGCAAGGCCACGATGGGCACCATGTCAGCGTCGGACGCAGCGCCGCTGCCCCGGCTCGGCGAGGTCTTCTTCGACGTGCGCGGCAGCTCCCGCAGTATGCGCTTGAGCTGGTATGCCGACACCGGGGTCTCCGTGTTCAGCATCTGGCAAGGAGGCACCTGCACCGGCACGTTCCGGCTGCCGATGGAGGAACTGCCGAGGCTGGTCGACGCCCTGCAGCGTGGCGCCCAGGCCCCTGACCCCAGAGACTCACGCGGCTCCGGGGCTTACGCGAGCCAGCTTCCCAGCGTGGCGACCGACCCGAGGCTGACGGCACTGCCCGGCGGCTACGGTGGCCGCGAAAACCATTTCACCGGCCCGGCGACCGGGGACTTCCGTGCGCTGCGGTCCGATGACTCGGCCGGCACGATGGTGTTCAGCCCGGCGCCCTCCCAGGTACCCCGGGCGCTGCCGCGGGCTCCGCTGGCGCTGCCCCCCGGCCCTGCGTCGCCCCAAGTATCCCAAGTACCCCAGGCGCCACAGAGCACCCAGGACTACTCGGAGCAGTATTACCCCGAGCAGCAGCGCTACCCGGAGCAGCGCCCCGGGCGGCGCAGCCTCCCCGCCGAGGGCTACGGCGAGGTGGCCCACTCCTACGGCAGCAGCCAGTACGCCCAGCGAGGCCAGTACGCTGAGCAGCCCCAGTACGCTGAGCAGCCCCAATACGCCGCCGAGCAAGGCCAGTACGTCGAGCACGCCCAGTACGCCGAGCAGCCCCAGTACGCAGAGCAAGGCCAGTACGCCGAGCAGCCCCAGTACGCAGAGCAAGGCCAGTACGCAGAGCAAGGCCAGTACGCCGAGCAGGCCCAGTACGCGGAGCAGCGCCAGTACACGGACCGCGGCTACGCCCAGCCCGGCTACGCCCAGCCCGGGTACGCCGATCGAGCCTACGGCGACCAGCAGCAGGGATACGGCAACCGCGGGTATAACGGGCAGGGCTACGCCGAGCCGGGATACGCCTACGCGGACCAGGGCTACGCCCAGCAGGGCTACTACGAGCAGCAGGGGTACAGCGAGCGGGGCTACGCCGACCAGGGCTACGCCGACCAGGGTTATGCCGACCGGAGGTATAGCGGACCGTCGCCGTCCGGCTCCGACCGGGGTTACGTCGCCGCCGCCTCGTATCCCGGTCAGCAGTACGACGGCGGGACCTACCAGGGCTACGACGGTTCCGGGCAGGGTCATGACACCGGGGCCCACGACAACCGCGGGTATGCCGGACCGCAGTATCAGAGCCAGGACCAGCAGGGCTACCCCGAAGACAATTACCAGGGTCGGCGCTACCAGGAGCAGGCCTATCCGGAGGCGCGTTACCCAGACCAGCGCTACCAGGAGCAGGCCTACCAGGAGCAGGCCTATCCGGAGCAGGCCTATCCGGAGCAGGCCTATCCGGAGCAGGGCTCTCCGGAGCAGGGGTACGAAGAGTACGGCTACTCAGATTCCGGCAGCCAGGGATCGGAGGCCGCTGGGAGTTACTCCGGGCCCGGGTACGCGAACCAGGGCTACCAGGCTTACGGAGACCAGCGCTATCAGGAGCAGGGCTACCAGGAGACCGGGACCCCGGCATACCCGGATCAGGGATATAGCGAGTACAGGTATGCCGGGCAGGCCCAGGGCGACGCCGAGTCTTACCCGGACCAGGGGTACAGCACCTTCGGCTACGGCGGGCAGGACCAGTCCTACCCGCAGGTCGGCCGGGGTGGGCGGGGGCAGTACCCGAATCAGGACCCGGAGGCCACCGCGAGCCAGCAGGCCGTCTCGTCGTTCCCCTATGAAACGGATCCGCCCACGCGCCGGGAACAGAGGCGGCGACGCGGGCGTTAGTACGTATCAGCCGGTGCGGCTGTGTCCCCGGGCCGCACCTATTGCCTTCGCGGAATACCGTTCGGCTGGAGCCGCGTTGTGCCTTTCGCCGAGAGGCGACCTCCGCACCGGTCAACGTAACGAAGGGCCGGCTGGCATACCAGCCGGCCCGTCGTTCTTCCTGTCCCTACATAGGCCCGGTCGGGCGAGGCTGTGGCTGCTCCGGACCGCCCGGCGTACCCGATTTGCCGTCGGCGACGAGAGGTCCCTCTTCGTCTGGTTCGGGCGGGATGGGACCGACCACCGCGTTGAGCACCTGGGAGTTGGGAACTGACATCGCGCTGCCGTCGGTGTTGAGTCGCACGTAGGTGATCCCGATATCGGTCACGATGCCATCGATCGTGCCGCCAAGCGCGCCGGCTTGCAGCCGGATCGGGTCACCCACCCGGAATGGCCTGGCGATGAGCAGTACCAGGCCGGCGAAGACGTTGCCGAGCGCCTGTTGCGCCGCGATGCCCACGAACACGCTGGTGAGCGCGCCGCCGATGACGAGCTGGGTGACAGGCACGCCGAGGAGGTCCAGGGTGACCACCAGCGTCGTGAACGCGCCGACAAGCAGAAGGGCGTATCTGACGATCGCTGCGTGCGAGGTGCCCATTTTCGGCTCAAGCAGTTCCCTCGCCTTCCCGGCCAGGCCGTAAGTCGCGATGGACGCGAAAACACAGAACAGCAACGCCGTGCCCACCGCGATGGCCTGGCTGGTGAGATGACTCATGGTGAAGAAGGTGGGCTCGTCGCGGTGGGCCCGGTGCGAGATGACTGCGGAGACGATCGCGAGCAGCAGCGCGATAATCGACTTCCAGGGTCTCGTCTTGAGCTTGACGCGCTCAACCCGTGCTGACATATCGATCTGCTTTACGTCGTGCACCGCTGCTCCTCCCTTCGCGACCTGTGGCGTCTGCTTAACGCTATCTGCCTCCAGGCCAGCCGGCTTGAGGACCTCGGAGAACTAAAAACGCTGGGGACCGGGCCGCTCCGGCCCGGTCCCCAGCGCTAAGGCGATCTGGGCTTAGCTGAGTAGCGGCTTGCCCACGGGGAACCTGAGCTTCCCGGCGATCCCGTTCGAGACGCCGGCCGCCGAGGTGTACCAAGCCACCAGGGCAGTGACCAGGCCGACGTAACCGCCGAACTTGATCGTCCCTGAGCTGTTGCCGAAGAAGCCGATGAAGAGGATGACCTCGGTGAGTTGCAGGGTGAGGAAGACGAGGAATACTGCCATGTTCACCTGGGTGCTCAGCACCAGCATGTAGAGGTTGAAGATGGCGAACGCGAGCAGTATCCAGCCCAGGTCGTGGTTAAGCGCCGTGGAAGCGGCCGCGGCCGCGAGGGGGGTCTTGGCGGCGTTAAGCGTCGGGATCTTGACGAGCTCGACCCACAAGCCGAGGCCAATCCAGAAGCCGCCGTAGCTGGCGAACGCGGTGGCGCCGAACACGTTCCTGTTGCGGAACTCCCACATGCCGGCGAGCAACTGGCCGAGTCCGCCGTAGGCGAAGGCATAGCCGAGGAACGCGGCCCCGGTCGCCTTGCTCATCCAGCCGGCGTTGGCGGCGGACAGCAGGAAGGTGGTGAGGGCAAAAGCGGCCAGCCCCAGCGGGGCAGGGTCCGCGATGCCCGAAACAGGGCTAGCGGTAGGGCTGGGCTGGACAGTTCGGTCTTCGCTGACGCTCAAAATCGATCCCTCCTAGTGAGGAACGGCTCTTTCCGGCTCCCGGCATACCATGCGGCGGTCGAGAGGGCGGGGTGCCCGGTGTTAACTGCGTGGCTGACATGAAGACCTTGTCTTAGACACCAAAACCTTCATGCCTGAACCTTCTTCTGGTCACATCCGGCACAGAGTGACCAGATGAATGATTCGCCAACAGCGTAACGCCACGTGGGTTGGGGTGCGAGACCTAAAGTCTCTTAGTTTTGATAACCATTCGGATGCTGCCTCAGGGTGAGACGTCCGATTCCGTTCTGAGCTGCTTTGCATCCCGGAATTCACCGGCCACCGCCAGTCGTGCTCCCACCCGAGGCCCTCTGTACGCGGGGGCAGGGTTCGGGGAGTGCTGGGTTAGGATCGGAAGAACACAACGAAGGGGTCCGCGCCGATGACCGACCGACCGATCCGCGCGTCCGACAAAGAGCGGGAAAGCGTGGTCGACGTCCTCCGGGATGCGTACACAGACGGTCGGCTGACGCTGGAGGAGTTCGAGGAACGTACCTCGGCCGCATACGCCTCGAAGACTTGGGCCGATCTGCGCGAGCTGACGGCTGACCTTCCCATGGAACCGGCACTCGGTGCAGACCTGCCGCAACGGCAGTTGCCCCCGCAGCCCGCCGCGCGGCAGGTGATGCCGCCGGTGCCCCGGCCACGTCACGGCGAGCGTGACCGGCTGCTGGGTCGGCTGCTGCCGGTCGTCTTCGTCTGGATCATGTTCGCGGCGGCAGCCGGATCGCCGGATACCGCAGCGGTGCTCGCGGTGGTGTTCATCTGCGTGCTGGCAGGCCGGGTAGGCTACCGGGGACGCTGATAACCGTCAGTGGCGGTCGGCGTGCCGGGCAGTGTCATTCCCCGGTAATACCTATCTCTGCCTGGGCAGGCGGCTACTATGGGTCGGCCGGCGTGGCGAAATCGCGTAGGCATGCTTGATCACCCGGGGCCTGCGGGATCAGCGAAGGGGTCAAAGGATTTCCAGCAGGCTCAAAAAGTCAGGAGGAGACGGTCGTTGTCCAACACGACCACCGGCAGCGACCGGGTCGTTCACGGTCAGCAGCCACCTGAGGAGCAGGGTTCGCGGCTAGCGCGATTCACTCGCCCAGCGGTGAGGCACTGGCAGTTCGGCCTGGTGCTCGCCGCCGCCATCCTGGTGCGCATCGTCGTGATCCTCGGCTATCCGCCGATTCTGTGGTTCAACGACTCATACAACTACGTCTATGACGCGGTGACCCATATCCCGGACACCATCCGGCCGAACGGCTACCCGTTCTTCATCGACCTGCTGCTGCCCCTGCATAGCGCCTATCCGCTGGCCGTGCTGCAGGCGGCGATGGGGGTCGGCATGGGCGTCGTCATCTACGCGCTACTGCGCCACCGTGGCCTGCCCTGGTGGGGAGCGGTCCTGCCCGCGCTGCCTGTTCTATTCGACTCGTACGAACTGCATCTCGAGCACATGGTCACCGCCGACACGCTGTTCATCTTCCTCGGGACCGTCGCCGTGGTGCTCCTCTGCTGGAGTGACCGTCCCTCGGTCCCGGTGATGGCCGTCGCCGGGCTGCTGATCGGCTACGCCACCGTGGTGAGGTCCGTCGGCCAGCCGCTGCTCGTGGTGGTGCTGCTAGCCATGCTGGTCAGGCGGGTGGGCTGGCGGCGCCTGGCCACTCTGTTCGTCGCCGGTATCGTGCCTATCGCGGCGTACATGTTCTGGTTTCACGGCACGTACGGCACGTATGCGCTGACCGACTCCTCGGGTACCTTCTTGTACGGCCGGGTCAGTACCTTCGCCGAATGCGCGAAGATCAAACCGCCCGCTGACATCCAGGCCCTGTGCGACCCGACGCCTCCGTACCTGCGCCCGGTGTCAGGGGATTACATCTGGACGAACAACGAGCTGGGGCCCGATAAATGGAAGGGCACCCCGCTCTACAACGCGACCAAGTCGGGCGACACCTCACTGCGGTTCACGCCGGCTATCAACGGCATGGCGGAGAAGTTCGCGAGGGATGCCATCTTCGCCCAGCCGTTTGACTATCTACGCGTGGTGACCCACGACACGCTGCACACCTTCGGCTGGAGCCGGCAGCCAGACCCGAATAACTACTACGGGAACGGCCCGGCCTTCAACTTCGTGTCAGGCCCGGAACTCACTCGGCTCATTCCCTGGTGGGCGGGCCCGCAAGACGCCGCGCACTTTGCCGCGTGGACCGCCAGATACTCAAAGGACCAATCGGCGCTCGAGATGTATGCGGCGCGGCAGGACCTCGGCGGCTCCGGGCTTGGAAACGCCGGCGCGGTCCAGCCTTGGCAGCGGCTGCTCGAGATCTACCAGCGGTACATCTACCTGCCCGGCACGCTGCTCGGCCTCATCGTGCTCATCGGCGCCGCAGGTGTCCTGGCCCGCTGGCGCCGCTGGGGTGGTGTCGGCCTGCTGCCCTGGCTAGTCGGGGTGCTGATGATCGTGCTGCCGCCGATGACCGCCGGGTTCAGCTACCGGTATGTGATGGCCGCCGTCCCAGCCGCCTGCCTGGCGGCCGGGCTCGCCTTCGTCCCAGGGGATAAGTCAGTGGGCACCCTGGCGGCCGATCTGCGGCGGCACTTTGGCCGCGGCGTCACTGTCGAGCAGGAATAGCGTCCGTTGCCTGCCGCGGGCGCCTGCGGCAGGCACCTGCACCGGCCCGGCGTCAGACAGCGCCATCGCGATCGCGTTGGCTTTGTCGGGGCCCGAGGCGATGATCCAGATCTCACGGGCGGCCTGGATCGACGGCAGAGTCAGGGTCAGCCGGATCGGCGGGGGCTTGGGCGAGCCGCGCACCGCCACCACCGGCCGCTCGTCGTACAGCGCGGGCATGCCGGGAAACAGCGAGGCGACGTGCGCCTCGGGGCCGATGCCGAGCATCAGCACGTCGAACGCGGGCACCGGGCCGTGGTCCTCCGGGCTGGTCGCGGCGGCCAGCCACGTCGCGTACCTGGCGGCCGCCGCCTCCGGGTCGTCGCCGTCAGGCCCGTCGGATCCTGGCATGGGGTATACGCGGGCCGGGTCGACGTCCACGTGGTCGAGCAAGGCCGAACGTGCGCCGGTCTCGTTCCTGTCGCGGTGGCCGGTCGGGAGGAACCGCTCGTCTCCCCACCAGATGTCCAGGTGCGGCCAGTCGATGGCGTCCCTGGCCGGGGCGACGGCGAGCTCGGCGAGCAGCTTGGTGCCGATGCCGCCTCCGGTCAGCACTACCGATGCCGTGCCGCGGGCGGCGACCGAGTCGACCAGCCTGGTGACCAGGCGTGCGGCGATGGCCTGGGCGAGCAGTTGCGCGTCCCGGTGCACGATGACCTCGGGCACGCTCATAGGGCTTGCCCTGCTCGCCGCTGGGGCGCTTTAAGGCCCTTTGGCTCGCTCACTGAGGAGACGCTCCGGCCATTGCGCGCAACGTCTCGGCGTAGACCTCGTCGGGCTCGAGCCTGCGCAGCTCCTCGGCGATCAGGTCCGCGGTCTCACGCCGGTGCAGCGCCACCCGCCGTTCCGGACGTCCTGGCCAGGACAGGGTGGCGTTCCGGCCGTCCGGCCGGGACAGCGAGACCTTCCCGTCCGGCGTGTCGAAGCTGACCTCGGTAATCCCGGGGCCGCCGGACTCGCCGCGCTGGACCTGGATGCCGAGCCGCTGCCCGAGCCAGGCCGCGATCAAGTCCGCGCTCGGGTTGTCCGGCTCGCCCAGGACCTCGCCGCTGAGCAGTTCGGGGTAGGGCTGGTCCAGGGTCGCGGCGAGCAGCGAGCGCCAGGATGTCGCCCGGGTCCAGCTCAGGTCGGTGTCACCCGGCTGGTAGACCTTGGCCAGGGTCAGCAGCATATCCTTGGGTGTCTCGCTGGCTGCCGCGTCCGTCACCCGGCGCCGGGCGACCGCGCCGAGCGGATCCGCGCCGGGCGAGGGCGGTGCTTCGTCGGGCCACCAGGTCACCACGGGCACGTCGGGCGCGAGCAGCGGTGCGACCACCGAGTCGGCGTGCTGGCCGAGCGGACCGTACATCCGGAGCAAGATGGTCTCACCGGGGCCGGTCTCGCCCACCCGGATCTCGGCGTCAAGCCGGGACTCGCCTCTGGGCTTGCGGGTGATCACGGCGAGGACCCGGCTCGGGTGCTCGCGGCCCGCCTGGCTGGCCGCCCGGACGGCGTCGTACTGCGCGGACTCGTCGGTGACGATGATGAGCGTCAGCACCGTGCCGGAAGCGGGTCCGCCCATCCGGCGCCGCGCCTGGGTGAGCGCTTCGTGAATCGCGCCCGTGCTGGTGTCGGTCAGGTCGATGGTCATCGAAGCCTCCCGCTTACAAGCGCCGCCATGCCCGCCCGTCCCGTGCCATCATTGCGTCGGCCGACGCGGGGCCCGCCGAGCCCGCCGGATACTGGTCCGGCTTGGTGTAGGAGGCCCAGAATTCTTCCACCGGATCGAGGATCCGCCAGCCGAGCTCGACTTCGGCCTGCCGGGGGAACAGCGGCGGGTCGCCGATGAGGACGTCAAGCAGCAGCCGCTCGTAGGCCTCGGGGCTGGACTCAGTGAAGGATTCGCCGTAGGCGAAGTCCATGTTCACGTCCCGGACTTCCATGGCGGTGCCGGGCACCTTGGAGCCGAACCTGACCGTGATGCCCTCGTCTGGCTGGATCCTGATCACCAGCGCGTTCTGGCCGAGCTCCTCGGTGTCGGTGGCGGAGAACGGCAGGTGCGGGGCACGGTGGAAGATCAGGGCGATCTCCGTCATCCGGCGCGGCAGCCGCTTGCCCGCGCGCAGGTAAAACGGGACCCCGGCCCAGCGCCGGGTGTCGACACCGAGCCGCAGCGCGGCGTAGGTCTCGGTGCGCGAATCCGCCGGGATGCCTTCCTCCTCCAGGAAGCCGTGCACCTGGCGTCCGCCCTGCCAGCCGGCCGAGTACTGCCCGCGCGCGGTGCCCGCCGCGAGATCGGCGGGTAGCCTGACCGCGGACAGCACTTTCTCCTTTTCCATTCGCAGCGAGTCCGCGTCGAACGCGACCGGCTCCTCCATGGCGATCAGCGCCAGCAGTTGCAGCAAGTGGTTCTGCATCACGTCGCGTGCGGCACCGATGCCGTCGTAGTAGCCGGCCCGGCCGCCGATGCCGATGTCCTCGGCCATCGTGATCTGGACGTGATCCACGTAGCCGCGGTTCCAGATCGGCTCGAACATCTCGTTGGCGAAGCGCAGTGCGAGGATGTTCTGCACCGTCTCCTTGCCGAGATAGTGGTCGATGCGGAACACCGCATGTGGCGGGAAGACCCCGTCCAGGGTCGCGTTCAGCTCCCGGGCGCTGGCTAGGTCATGGCCGAACGGCTTCTCGATCACCACCCGCCGCCAGCCGCCGTCCGGGGAGTCGGACAGGCCGCTGCGCTTAAGCTGCTGCACGACGGTGGGGAACTGGCCAGGCGGGATCGACAGGTAGAACGCGTAGTTCCCGCCCGTGCCGCGGTCCGCGTCGAGTTGCGTGACGGTCGCGGCCAGCTGATCGAACGCCGCGTCGTCGGAAAACGACCCGGATACGAAGCGGACGCCCTCGCTGAGCTGCTGCCACACCGCGTCGCGGAACGGCGTGCGCGCGTACTCCTTCACCGCCCGGTAGGTGACCTGGGCGAAGTCCTCATCCGCCCAGTCCCGGCGAGCGAAGCCGACAAACGAGAAGCCCGGCGGCAGCAGGCCGCGGTTGGCCAGGTCGTAAACGGCCGGCATCAGCTTCTTGCGAGCCAGGTCGCCCGTGACGCCGAACATGACGAGAACGCACGGCCCAGCCACGCGGGGGATGCGCCGGTCCCTCGGATCGCGGAGCGGATTGCGCGATTCGGACATCTCATGCAGTCCCTTAACGACACCGGGGTTGGCCGGGGCCACGCCGTGGTCGGCCGTCACTCAGAGCCCCATGTTCGTTCTGATCGTGTCGAGCAGCTCATTCCACGACGTCTCGAACTTCGCGACGCCCTCGTCCTCGAGGACCTGCACGACGTCGTCGTAGCCGATGCCGAGTTCCTCCAGGTCGGCGAAGACCTGCCGGGACTCGTCGTAGGTACCGTGCACCGTGTCGCCGCGCAGCTCGCCATGGTCCGCGGTGGCCTTGATCGTGGCCTCCGGCATAGTGTTCACCGTGTCGGCGACGACTAGGTCGACCACGTACATGGTGTCGGGGAACGACGGGTCCTTCGTTGAGGTCGAGGCCCATAGCGGCCGCTGGACCCTCGCCCCGTTGGCGGCCAGCGCCGTCCATCGCTCCTCGGCGCACTTCTGCTCGAACAGCTCGTAAGCCAGCCGCGCGTTCGCGATGGCCGCCTTGCCGCGCAGCGCAGTGGCCTCGGGCGTGCCCAGCTTGTCCAGCCTGCCGTCGACCTCGGTATCCACCCGGCTGACGAAGAACGAAGCCACCGAGGCGATCTTGGACAGGTCGCGTCCGGCCGCCTCGGCCTGCTCCAGGCCCGCCATGTAGGCGTCGATGACCTCGCGGTGCCGCTCGAGGGAGAAGATCAGCGTGACGTTGACGCTGATGCCTTCCGAGATGCACTGCGTGATCGCGGGAAGCCCCTCGCGGGTAGCGGGGATCTTGATGAACAGGTTCGGCCGGTCCACCGCCCACCACAGAGCCCTGGCTTCGGCGATGGTCTTCTCGGTTTCCCTGGCCAGTCTCGGGTCCACCTCGAGGGACACCCGGCCGTCGAGGCCGTTGGTCGCGTCGTACACCGGGCGCAGCACATCGCAGCCCCAGCGGATGTCGTAAGTGGTGATCGCGCGGGACGCTTCGCCTACCGTCACGCCGCGGATCTTCAGGTCAGCGATCTGCTCGTCGTAGGCCGTGCCGCCGGACAGCGCCTTGGCGAAGATCGTCGGGTTGGAGGTCACGCCGACCACGTGGAAGTCGTCGATGAGCGACTGCAGGTTGCCGGTACGCAGCCGGTCGCGGCTGATGTCATCCAGCCACACCGATACTCCGGCCTCGGATAGCTGTCCGAGAACGTCAACTGACACCGTTGCTTTCCCTTCCTGCGTGGCGCGGGCCGATTCTAGACCCGAGCCAGACTGTCGCGTGCGGCTGCGGCGACCCGCTCCGCGGTGATGCCGAACTCCTGGTAGAGCTTCTTGTAATCCGCCGATGCGCCGAAATGGTCTACTCCGATTGAACCGCCCGCATCTCCTGTGAACAAGCGCCAGGGTGCGGTAATGCCTGCTTCTACTGATACCCGTGCGCGGATCGTCGAGGGCAGCACCTCTCGCCGGTAGGACTCGTCCTGGTCGTTGAACCACTCGACGCACGGCATGGACACCACCCGCGCCGAGACGCCGTCGGCGGCGAGCTGATCGCGGGCCTCGAGCGCGATCGAGACCTCGCTGCCGGTGGCGATCAGGATCACGTCGCTGCCTTCGGCCAGCACATAACCGCCGCGGGCCACCCCCTCCGCGCTAGCCAGATCCGCCGACCGGTCGAGCACGGGCAGATTCTGCCTGGTCAGGCAGAGGGCTGCGGGCTTGGCCCGCTCCAGGATGGTGCGCCAGGCGACGACGGTCTCGTTCGCGTCACCGGGCCTGATCACCTCAAGGCCCGGGATGGCGCGAAGCGCCCACAGGTGCTCGATCGGCTGGTGCGTGGGGCCGTCCTCGCCGAGTCCGATGGAGTCGTGCGTCCACACGTAGGTGACCGGTGTCTCCATCAGCGCCGCCAGCCGCGCCGAGGGCCGCATGTAGTCGCTGAACACCAGGAACGTCCCGCCGTAGGGGCGGGTGCCGCCGTGTAGCGCGATACCGTTGAGGATCGAGCCCATGCCGTGCTCGCGGATGCCGAAGTGCATCGTCCGCCCGTACGGGTTGCCCCGCCACATCTTGGTCTGGTGGTCGGTGGGGATGAACGAGGGCTCGCCCTCCATCGTGGTGAGGTTGCTCTCCGCCAGGTCGGCCGAGCCGCCCCACAACTCGGGCAACGCGGGGCCGATGGCGGTCAGGATCGCGCCCGACGCCTTGCGGGTTGCCATGCCCTTGG
>JBAUAY010000052.1:0-1840 GCA_049676235.1 Streptosporangiaceae bacterium | reverse complement strand
GGCAGGAGGCCTGGGACGCGGCTGCGGCGGCCGGGAAACGCCGCGGTCACCGCCCGGGCGATGAGCCGCGCGCCAACCGGGCCGGCACCGAGCCGCGGGCGAACATCACCGACCCGGACGTGCGGGTGATGCGGAACCAGAAAGGCTACGTGGCCGGGTACAACGGCCAGGCCGTGGTCACCGCAGACCAGGTCATCGTCGGCGCGATGCTGTCCCAGCACCCCGCCGGCAGGACGCTTCTGCACCCGCTGCCCGGTCAGTGCCGGGACCAGCTGGCGGCGGCCGGGATCCGCCCGAAGCTGCGCACCGTACTCGCGGACTCCGGTTACGTCAGCGAGGAGAACTTCGCCCGCGCCGACCAGGACAAGCTGCGGCTGCTCGCGCCGCTGGCCAAAGACCCCGGCCGGCCGGGCGGGCGCCCTGCCAAGAGGGCCAGGCACCTGGACCAGTATCCGGCCACCGCCCGGGCCATCCGCCGCATGCGGCATCCTCGCGGACCAGAGGACTACAAGCTGCGAGCCCGCACCGTGGAACCGGTGTTCGGGCAACTCAAGACCTGCCAGAAAATGACCATGATGTCCCGCCGCGGCCTGGCCGCTTGCGAAAGCGAATGGCTGCTCGCCTGCACCGCCCACAATCTACGGAAGCTGCACCGGCACCGCGTCGAGGGATGACGGCCAAAGGGCCGGTTCCCGGTGGCCAGGACCCACTAGATCGCCCGAAATCGCGACCTCGCACCCGTGTCGCATTCCAGGACCCCCGATCTGGCCCCTCCCACGAGGGCTTTGTGCGACAGGCTGAAATATACGGGCCTGGCGCGTGTCTGCTCGGCCGTAGTCGGGATCGCCAATGGTGCAAAGAGCTATATAGATAACCGCGCGCCGACCCGCCGTAGTAATAGGACGACGCGCTAGGGGCGGTTGTCCTGCGGTGATGCGGTTGATATAGGAACGTCCTCCTGGTGCGGTAGTACGGGCTTGGTGTCCCAAACGCAGCGAGGAAGACGTTCTGTGAGCAAGGGTAGCGGCACGACCCGGGGGGACCGGCGGCGGAATGCGCGGCGGGAGCGGCTGCGCGAGATGCTGCCGCGTGATGGCGCGGTGATCGGCATCGACCTGGCGGAGGACAAGCAGGCGATCGCGGTGGTTGATCATGATGTGCGGGTGCTGGGCCCCGGAGGACGGTGCGGGTGCCGGCGTTCCGGCTGGGTGAGGCGCTGGACTGGGCGGTGGGGCAGGCGCGGGGGAGGATGTTCGCGCACGTGACGGTGGCGTGTGAGCCGACCGGGCCGCGGTGGCTTCAGGTGCAGCGGCTGTGCGCGGAGCGGGGCCTGCCGCTGGTATGCATCCAGCCGCTGGTCTCGCATATTGCCCGCCAGCAGCAGGATTACACGACGCATAAGAGTGATGAGTCGGACTGCGTGATGATCGCCCGGCTGGCTTTTGAGCTGCACTGCTATATCCCGGAGGAGCTGGATGAGACGTGGGCGCAGCTGCGGCACCTGGGGCGGCGGCGCGCTCAGCTGATCACGTCGGCGACCGCGTCGGTGCAGCGGGTCCGGGATTTCCTGTCGGTGGCCTGGCCGGTGGCGCCGGAGGCGTGCGTTCACCCGTTTGAGTCGGTGACCTGGCTGGCGGCGATGCAGGTGGTGACGTCGCGGTGCGGCGGGCGGCCGGAAAAGCTGGCCGCCGTCGGGCTGGCGGAGTTCACCGTCCTGGTCCGCCAGGCCGTGGCCGGGTGGGGCGGCCAGCGGCCCGCCAGCCTGGTATGCCGGGCCGTGTTCGCCGCGCTGGCCAGCACCGAGGGGGTGGTGGTATCGCACCGGCGGGCGCTGCTGCGG
>JBAUAY010000051.1:0-7244 GCA_049676235.1 Streptosporangiaceae bacterium | reverse complement strand
AACCGGCCCGGCCGGCTCGGGGCGCCGGGCAGCACCGCCAGGGCGGCGAGCGCGGCGGCGATGCCGATGGGCACGTTGACGAACAGCACCCACCGCCAGGAGACATACGTGACGAGCAGGCCTCCGGCGAGCAGTCCGGCCGCGCCGCCGGCCGCGCTCATCGCGGCATACACGCCCATCGCCCGGCTGCGAGGTGGGCCTTCCGGGAACGTGGTCGCGATCAGCGCCAGCGCGGTCGGCGCGACGATCGCTCCGCCGGCGCCCTGCACGGCCCGGGCCGCCAGCAGCCATGTCTGGGAGGTGGCGAACCCGCCGGCGAGGGAGGCGGCGGAGAACAATAGCAGGCCGGTGACGAACATCCGGCGGCGGCCGAGCAGGTCACCGGCCCGGCCGCCGAGCAGCAGCAGTCCGCCGAACGCCAGGGCGTACGCGTTGACCACCCATTCCAGGTCGGCACCGGAGAATCCGAGGGCCCGCTGGATATGCGGGAGGGCGACGTTGACGACGGTCGAGTCAAGCACGACCATCAGCTGCGCGGTAGCGATGACCAGCAGCGCCACGCCAAGGTGGCGTCCGCCGCCCTGGGCGCCGACCGCGGTGCGGCCGGCGCCGGTCACTGACTGCACGTGTGACATGGCGATCCTCTCAAGAGTGCGCGGACACGAGGCTGGCGTCCGCGCGACGGATGTTGTGGTTGCGCTGGAACACGTTGCCGGGGTCGTCCATGCGATCGATGGTGCCCCCAGGGCAGCGCCGTTGTCGTCGTGCACCGGAAGCGAGTTCTGCCTGGTCCGCCGGGATGCAGTAGGCCGCCGGGGTACTGCGAGCGAAGTAGCCGGCAATGGGTCCGGTGAGCGGATGCGCTCCCGTACGGGGCGCGTAGGCTCGAAGAATGCGCACGGATCGCGGCTGGCGAAGGCTCTACGCGGCAGGCTGGCTCGTCTCGGCCGGCGTCATGGCCGTGACGTTCCGCATGTGGCAGCTGCACGTCCGGGAGGTCGAGCAGCGCGCGGCGGACGCGGAACGGACGAAGGACGAGGCCGCCCGCAGGGAAGCCGTGGAGGAGCGGCTGCGTATCGCACGGGACCTGCACGATTCCCTGACGCACAGCATCTCGGTGATCCAGGTCCAGGCAGGCGTGGCGGTGCACCTGGCGCGCAAGCACGGCGAGGACGTGCCGCCCGCGCTGCTGGCGATCGAGGAGGCCGGCGCCGATGCCGGGCGAGAGCTGCGGGCGACGCTCAGCGTCCTGCGCGACCAGGACGACTGCGACGGCAGCGGCCTCGGCTACCTGGACGGCCTGCTGGCCCGCGCGCGCACGGCCGGGCTGCCCGTGACCGTGACCGTGACCGGCCCGCAGCGGCCGCTTCCGCCGGACGTGGACCAGGCGGCTTACCGGATCGTGCAGGAGGCGCTCACCAACGTCAGCCGCCACGCCGGGAAGGCCCGCGCCTCGGTTCACCTGGGATACGCACCGGGCACCCTTACGGTGCAGGTCGATGACGACGGCGAGGGCACCGGCGCCCGGTCGGCAGGCCCGGGGCTTGGCCTGATCGGCATGCGAGAGCGGGTGTCCGCGGTCGGCGGCCAGCTCCATGCCGGGCCGCGGGCGGGCAGCGGCTTCCGGGTGCGGGCCGAGCTACCGGTGCGGACAGCGTCGTGATCAGGATTCTCCTGGCCGACGACCAGGCGCTGATCCGCAGCGGCATCCGGGCGCTGCTCGAGGCAGAGGACGACATCGAGGTGGTCGCCGAGGCCTCCGACGGGCAGCAGGCAGTGGCGCTCACCAGGGAGCATCGTCCGGACATCGCGCTCGTCGACATCCAGATGCCCGTGCTTGACGGCATCGAGGCCACCAGGCAGATCGTGGCCGACGAGCGGCTGGCCAGCGTGCGCGTCGTCATCCTGACGAACTTCGGACTCGATGAGTACATCTTCCGCGCGTTGCGGGCAGGTGCGAGTGGCTTCCTGCTGAAAGACACGCAGCCGGCCGAACTGCTGCGGGCACTGCGCGTGGCCATGAGCGGGGACTCGCTGCTGTCCCCAGCGATCACCCGCCGGCTGATTAGCGAGTTCGTCTCCAGGCCGCCGGATGCCATCGCCGCGGCCGGGATGGAAACGCTCACCAACAGGGAACGCGAGGTGGTGGCTCTGGTCGCGCACGGGCTGAGCAACGACGAGATAGCCAGCACCATGGTGCTCAGCCCCACCACCGCGAAGACCCACGTCAGCAGGGCGATGATCAAGCTCGGCGCGCGCGACCGCGCGCAGCTCGTGGTCTTCGCCTACCAGAGCGGCCTGGTCAGCCCGCGTGACCCCGCCCCGCGCCGCTGAGCCAGCCGACGCGGGTGCGCGGGAGGTTCAGGCGTCGCGGCGCTCGAGCAGGTAGGCGGCCACCGCCAGGGCCAGCACCGTCCAGATGCACAGAATGCCGAACCCCTGCCAGGGGGACAGCAGGTCACCGGACTGCTCATGGGTGTGCGTGATCAGCGTCCCGGCCTGTTCGGGCAGGTAGGCATTGATATGCGCGCCCCAGCTGCTCGGCAGCAGGCCCGACAGGATCGGCAGCACGAAGACGATGCCGATGCTGACGGAGATGGCGCCGGCGGTGTGCCGGATCATGGTGCCGATCGCCAGCGCGAGCAGCCCGAGCACGGTGAGGTACAGCCCAGCGCCGACGACGGCGCGCGTTACGCCCGAGCCGCTCAGCGACACCGGGACGTGGGCGTGCAGGATGGCCGAGCCGACGAAGAACGAGCAGAAGGCGACGATCTCGGTCACGACCAGCAGCAGAACGGCGAACACCACCGCCTTGGCGGTCAGCACCGGTATCCGGCGCGGGACGGCAAGCAGCGAAGCGCGGATAACCCCGGTCGAGTACTCGCTGGTGATGACCAGCACGCCCAGAACGCAGATGGCGAGCTGCCCCAGTCCGACCCCCGTGCCCAGGATGAATCCGACCGGGTCGGCGATGGCCTTGACGTCCCGTGCTGGCGCTTTCGGCCCGTACCAGTGCGTTTCGGTCAGCCAGGTGATCAGCGCGGTGAAGCCGACGCACACCACGACGAAAACGATCAGCGTCCAGACCGTTGAGCGCACCGAGCGGATCTTCGTCCACTCGGCGAGCATCAGGTTGACGAATCCGGCGCGGCGCCCGGCGGCCGGGTCTGCAGGCCCACGGGTCGGCGTGACAGACGAGGTGGTCGTCATCGGGCCCTCCCCTCCCCGGCGTTCACCGGATCCTGGCCGGGCACGCCGAACTCCAGGCTGCCGGAAGTCAGTTCCATGAACGCCCCTTCCAGCGAGGCTAGCGGGGTCAGCTCGTGCAGCACGATTGACCCGGACGCGGCGCGCTCGCCGATCCGGGACGACTCCAGGCCAGTGACCGTGAGCAGGCCGGCGTCCTCCGTCGGGGTGCCCCGAACCACTTTCCCGCCCGCCGCCGTGATCAGGTCGGCCAGCCGGTCCGCGTCGGGGGTGCGCACCCGGACCGACTTGTCCGTGCTGCGCGCGATTACATCCTCGGTGCTGGCCTCGGTGATGAGCTTGCCGCGGCCGATGACGATCAGGTAGTCGGCGGTGACGGCCATCTCGTTCATCAGGTGACTGGACACCAGGATGGTGCGGCCCTCGGCGGCCAGCCTCTTCATCAGGTTCCTGATCCACAGGACGCCTTCGGGGTCGAGCCCGTTGACCGGCTCGTCGAGCAGCAGGACCTGCGGATCGCCGAGCATGGCCACGGCCACGCCGAGCCGCTGGCTCATGCCAAGCGAGAAGCTGCCGGCCCGCTTGTCCGCCACGGCCTGCAGACCCACCAGGGCCAGGACCTCCTCGACCCGGCGGGCCGGCAAGCCCTGAGTCTGGGCCAGGAACAGCAGGTGGTTCCGGGCCGTGCGGCCGGGGTGCACGGTCTTGGCCTCAAGCAGTGCGCCGACGGTGCGCAGCGGATCCCGCAGGTCACGGTAGCGCCGGCCGTTAATGAGCGCGATGCCGGCCTGCGGCCGGTCCAGGCCCAGGATGAGGCGCATGGTGGTGGACTTGCCCGCGCCGTTGGGCCCGAGGAACCCTGTCACCCGACCCGGCTCGACCGTGAAGCTCAGGTGATCCACCGCCGCCTTGGGCCCGTAGAGCTTGGTCAGATCGCGCGCCTCAATCATGCAGCTGCTCCTTGTCACGAGCCATGCGTGCACCGCCGACCGCGAGCGTCGACACACACGGTACCCGGTCCGCTAGTGGGCTTACGGGAGTTGGTGCTAGTCGCTAGATATGAACGGTCCCGTCCTCGCTCAGGTTCCAACCGGGATTGTGAGCGACCTCCCACACGTAGCCCTCGGGATCGGCAAATGCCCCGGACGTGCCGCCCCACTCCGCCAGCGCGGCCGGACGGATGATCGTACCGCCCGCCTGCTGGGCCTCGGTCAGCACTGCACTGACTTCTTCGGGCGAGCGGACGTTGTAGGCGAGTTCGATGCCGGGTGCACCGTGTCCGCCGAGAGCAGCCCAAAGGCCAAACACCATTCCTCCGGCCTGGAAGAAGCAGACCTCGTCGTCGGGTTGCTGGGCACCGCCCCAGCCGAGCGCCTCGTAGAAGGCGCGGGCGCTGGCCAGGTTGCTGACTCCGAGGGTCACGAGACTGATGCGCTGGTCCATTACTTCATCCTGACATGCGGCGGCACGGCGACCCGTGATGCTTCGTGCTCTGAGCTTGCTCAGAGCCGTTCGGCGAGCCAGGCGTGCACTTCCCCGATGTGGTTCTCCCGCAGCGTCCCGTGTCCTTCGTGGTCGAACAACCAGGCCTCGACGCCGGGAATGTGCGCGGCCAGCCACCGGCCATGGCTGAACGGCACGGCTTTGTCTTCAGCACCGTGCAGCAGCAGCACCGGAACGGATATCTGGGCCAGATCGAACCCCCACGGGGTGACCTGGGCCCAGCAGTCATCCCAGCAGCCATCGATCCCCGATGCGTACGCCTGCTGCATGCAGACCGCCTCATCGGTGAGGAACGCGAGGTCAGCATCGGGCGCGCGGGCCTTCATGTCCTGGGCCAGTTCGGCTGGCGATACCGCTAGCATCTCCTCCCGGCCCTTGGCGAACATGGCCCGGGATGCGGCCTCATCCGCGAACATCAGCCGAACCTCGTCCATGTCGCCCTGGCTGAACTCGGCGAACCAGGCCAGTCCTTCGGCGTCGTAGGGGGCCGGCGAGCATAGGCTGGCGGCGACCGTGACCAGGTCGGGCAGCAACGCCGCGCACGCAAGCACATGCGGGCCGCCGCCCGACAGGCCCCACATCGCCAGCCGGCCGATGCCGAGGGCCGCGCAGATCGCCCGCGCGTCGGCGGCGCAGTCAGCCATGGACCGTCCCGGCTGCGGCGTCGAGTCGCCGTAACCCGGCCGGTCGTAGCTGATCAGCCGCAAGCCGCGAGCGGTGGCGTCAGCCACCGTGCGGCCATACAGGTGCCGCGAGTTCGGCGTGCCGACGTGCACCATGACCGGGCGGCCGCCGGGATCCCCGGCATCCTCGACCGCCAGCGTCCTGCCGTCCGGTGTCGGCACGAACCACTCCATGTCCGTACCTCCGCAGCTAGTCCATCAGGCCCGCCTGCCCACCGGAGGGTAGCAAATACCCTGGATCGTTTTGCCCTGGTTTGCTGCTGGGCGCGGCGGTTCGCGTACAGCGGACGGCACGGCCACCACCGGTCATCTGGCTCAAGCACCCACATGATCACGACGGTGGCCGTCCCTTGGCCTATACCGTGACGGGCTCTGCGACGAACGCCGCGTTCTCGCGTTCGAGTGCCTTGACCGCGCCGTTGCGCCAGCTGTCGGCCAGGGACCGTGACGCGGGATCGGGGAAGATGTCCTCCTCCCCGTTCTCCACGCCGTCGAAGATGGCCCGCGCGACGGACTCCGGCGAGGCCTTCGGTATCTCGAAGCCCCGGGTCATATCGGTGTCGGTGGGGCCGGTCAGGACCGCATGCACCCGCACGCCCCGTCCGGCCAGAAGAGCGCGCAGCGATTGCGTCAGGTTGAACGCGGCCGCCTTGGAGATCGAGTAGGCCGGGGTGAGCGGCAAGGGGGCGACGGCCATCGTCGACACGTTGTTGACGATGACTCCCCGGGAACGAGTCAGCAACGGCAGGAAGGCCTGGATGACGCCATACGGGCCGAAGAGGTTGACGGCCAGGTGCTGATCGAGCACGGCACGATCGCTCAGGTCATCGAAGAGCGCGATTCCGGCGTTGTTGATGAGGACATCGAGCGAACCGACACTCGCCGCGGCGGCCTGAATCTGCGCCGCGTCGGTCACGTCCAGGGTCAGCGGCGTGACGCGCCCGTCCGGGTGGGCCAGGGGCTGCCGCGTGCCGGCATACACCCGCCTCGCGCCTCTGGCGAGGGCTTCGGTGACCAGCGCCTGCCCGATGCCGCGATTGGCCCCAGTCACCAGCACTGTCTTGTCGGCGATTGTCATGTCTGTGACTCCAGTTCCGCATTGTTCTTGTGGGTTCCGCGCCGCTTGTTTGGCGGCCTACTGATATAGACCAGCCGGATTCCCGGGAATCGCCGCGGACCGGCCTGCCCCGGGTGCCTGGGTCTAGGCGCAGCCCGGCCCAGGCGCGGCGGCACGGTACTCCTGCGGCAGGCCGAACGACCTGAACAGGTCCGGGTTCTGGAAGGCGATGATCCGCGCGATCCCTGTCGTGGTGGCCGTGAGCATCAGCACGGCGTGCGCGTGATATGCCCCGCTTGGTTCGCGCTGGTAGACCCCGAACGCCGGCTGCCCGTTCGCCGTGACTGGAACCAGCCGGAGTTGCCCGGGCTCGGTGAGAAGGTGCGACGCGGCGAAGCGCGCCACGACCTGGCGGCCGGTGAACCAGGTCAGCAGCGGAGGCATCTCCAGCGCGATATCCTCTCGCAGCAGCTCGGCCAGCGCGCTGGTGTCTGCGCTCTCAAGGGCCGCGGCGAACCGGTCCAGCAGCGCCTGCCGGTCCGGTTCGGCCGGCTCGGCCACCTCATCTTCGGCGGGCAGCGTCTGCGCGAGCTGAGCCCGGGCCCGCCGCAGGCCGCTGTTAACCGCAGTAGTCGTCGTGCCCAGCAGACCTGCCACCTCAGCGGCGGGCCACTCCAGCACGTCCCGCAAGATCAGCACCGCGCGCTGCCGGGCGGACAGGTACTGCAGCGCCGCGACAAAGGCCAGCCGGATACCCGCCCGCGACACGGCGACCGCGGCCGGATCCTCGTACT
>JBAUAY010000050.1:0-1848 GCA_049676235.1 Streptosporangiaceae bacterium | reverse complement strand
ATGTTCCATCGAACCGGTCAGAGCCGGCTCGATGGAACATCGAGCCGGTCGAGAGGGGGCCACGGGCGAGGCTCCGGGCGAGGCGGGCGGAGCCTGGAACGAGGCGTGGGGCATGATCACAGAAGCTGTCAATAATCACAGTTGTTCCGACATCCGCGCCCGGAACCGAACACGCTTGGCAAACGTCTGATTGGGGATGGATAGCGCAACCCGGGGCCGACCGCCCGTCCCCAGCGCCGTCCGGTAAGAAGGAGGGGAAACAGGCATGCTTGCCAGACACCGCCAGTCGCTCATCCTGCAGGCCGTCAGGAGCGACGGCAGCGCACGGGTCAGCGATCTCACCCAGCAGCTCGGCGTCTCGGACATGACCATCCGCAGGGACCTTGAGGTGCTCGCGAGGGACGGTCTGGTCGAGAAGGTCCACGGCGGCGCGGTGCTACCGGGGACGCCCGCCAGCCACGAGCCGGGCTTCGAGGCCAAGCTGATGCTCGAGCGGCCGGAGAAGACCGCCATCGCCCGCGCCGCCGCCAGCCTCGTCACGCCGGGTACCGCGATCGCGGTGGCCGCCGGGACGACCACGTTCGCGCTGGCCCAGTGCCTGCTTGACGTGCCCGGCCTGACCATCGTCACCAACTCGCTGCGGGTGACCAACCTGTTCACCGGGACCCGCGGCCTAGACGGCGCGGCCGATTCGGTCGTGCTGACCGGCGGCGTCCGCACCCCCTCCGACGCGCTGGTCGGGCCGGTGGCCGACCTGACCATCCGGTCGCTCCACTTCGACCTGCTCTTCCTGGGCTGCTACGGCTTCGACGCGGACGCCGGACTGACCACGCCCAACCTGGCGGAGGCGGAGACCAACCGGGCCCTGATCCGGGTCGCGCGCCGGGTCGTCGTGCTGGCCGACCACACTAAGTGGGGCCTGGTCAGCCTGAGCTCGTTTGCCCGGCTGAGCGAGGTGGACGTGCTCATCACCGACGACGCGCTGCCCGCCGACGCCCGGCCCCACCTGGCGGACCAGGTCGGCGAGATCATCTACGCCGAGAGCATGCTGGCCAGGCCCGTGACCAGAAAATCCGCATAGTCAGTAGGCGGTGACCACCGGCTGACCTTTGTCCCCAGAATCGTCGGCGACGGCGCCCTGCTCGGCGAGGCGCATAGCCTCCTCGATCAGCGTCTCCACGATCGCGGACTCGGGCACGGTGGCGATCACCTTGCCGCGGACGAAGATCTGGCCCTTGCCGTTGCCCGAGGCGACACCGAGGTCGGCCTCGCGGGCCTCGCCTGGGCCGTTGACCACGCAGCCCATGACCGCGACCCGAAGCGGGACCTCCATGCCCTCCAAGCCGGCGGTCACCTCTTCGGCGAGCTTGTACACGTCGACCTGAGCCCGGCCACAGGACGGGCAGGACACGATCTCCAGGCGGCGCTGGCGCATGCCGAGCGACTCCAGGATCGAGATGCCGACCTTGACCTCCTCGACCGGCGGCGCGGACAGGGAAACCCGGATCGTATCGCCGATGCCTTCGGCCAGCAACGCGCCGAACGCGACCGCCGACTTGACCGTGCCCTGGAAGGTGGGCCCAGCCTCCGTCACGCCCAGGTGCAGCGGGTAGTCACACTGTCGGGCGAGCTGTCGGTAGGCATTGATCATCACCACCGGGTCGTGGTGCTTGACCGAGATCTTGATGTCGCGGAACCCGTGCTCCTCGAACAGGGAGCACTCCCACAGCGCCGACTCGACCAGCGCCTCGGGGGTGGCCTTGCCGTACTTGGCCAGCAGTCGCTTGTCCAGCGAGCCCGCGTTGACGCCGATCCTGATCGGGGTTCCTGCGTCGCTGGCGGCGCGGG
>JBAUAY010000049.1:0-5910 GCA_049676235.1 Streptosporangiaceae bacterium | reverse complement strand
ATCTTCCTGACCGGCCGCGCCCTCGCCGCCCTCGCCGGCCTCGCCGCCCTCGCCGGCCTCGCCGGCCTGGCCTCCGGCGGCTAGTTCAGCTTTGGCGCGGCGAGCGTCGATGTCGACGTACTCCTGGCCGGAAAGCTTCGCGATGGCCTGCATGATCTCGTCGGTGATGGACCGCAGCAGCTGGCCGTCGGCCTCCCGGCCGTGATAGCGGGAGAAGTCCAGCGGCTCGCCGAACCGCACGCCGGGCCGGACCCGCCGGTTCGGCCAGAGCGTGCCCGGCGGCTGGAACTGGAACGTGTCGATCATGGCGCACGGGACCACCGGAGCGCGGGACTCGACAGCCAGCCTGGCGACCCCCGTCTTGCCCCGGTACAGCCGCCCATCCGGGCTCCGAGTGCCTTCCGGGTAGATGCCGAGCACGTTCCCGGCCGCCAGGACGCGCAGGCTGGTCCTGATGGCCCGCTCGCTCGCCTCTCCCCCGCCCCGGTCGACGGGAATCACGCCGACCCCGGTGAAGAAGACCTTGCTGATCAGCCCCTTCAGCCCGCGTCCGGTGAAGTATTCCGCCTTGCCCAGGAAGATCACCTTCCGCGGCACCGGCAGCGGCCCGAAAAAGTGGTCGGAGAACGACAGGTGATTGCTGGCCAGGATGACCGGACCTCGCCGGGGAACGTTCTTGGCGCCCCACGCGCGGGGCCGGAAGAAGATCTTCAGCGTCATCCCGATCGTGTATTTCGTCCACCAGTAGAACACGGTCACATCGTCCCATGTCCTGGGGCAATAAACAGCGCCCGCGATGCGGCGCCCCAGATGCGCTCCCCGGTACCCGCATGCGACGATGCCACCATGGCAAATTCCGGGGGTAGCGGAGGGATGCTGGGTAACCTCGGCTCGACCGGGGCTCTGGTCGACGAGGTGCTTGCTCGGCGGGCGGCAGGCAAGGCCTCCGATGGCTGAGCCGGTGCTCGCGGCGACACGGCTAGCGGGGACCGCCGCCGAGACGATGCTCCTCGTCGTCGGACCGTCGCTCGGCACTGCTGTCGGGACGCTCTGGGGGCCGTGCGCGGCAAAGCTAACCGGCTTCGAGGTGGTCGGATGGGACCTGCCGGGGCATGGGCTCAGTCGGCCTGCTGCGGAAGGATTCACGGTCAAGGATCTGGCCGCGTCCGTGCGGGCCCTGGCCAGCGCGGCCGCGGACGGCCGACCGGCGTACTACGCGGGTGTATCCCTCGGTGGTGCGGTGGCGTTCGAGCTCGGTCTGGCCCCTGGCCCATTCCGGGCGGTCGCTGCCGTGGCGGCTGCGTCCCGCTTCGGCGAGGCGTCCGCGTGGGCCGAGCGGGCCGAGCTCGTCCGCAGGACCGGTACGTCGGTCATGGTGGCCGGTTCCTCTGAGCGGTGGTTCGCCCCCGGTTTTCTTGAGCGCGACGGCGACACCGCCGGGCGGCTGCTGCAAACCCTGTCTGATACCGACGACGAGTCCTACTCGCTGGCCTGCGAGGCACTAGCGGAGTTCGATCGCCGCCCGGACCTGGACCGGGTCGCGGTGCCGTTCCTACTCGGACCGGGCGAGCACGACGGCGTCGTGCCACCGGCTCGCGCGCAGCAGGACGCCGACGCAATCGCCGGAAGCCGGCTGCGGGTATTCGCAGGGTGCGGACATCTGCCGCCAGCCGAGTCTCCGGGTGCAGTCGCTCAAGCACTGACCGAACTCTTGCCTCCACCTCGCCTGGAGCCCGAGATCGCCAGGTTACGAGCCCGGCGGCGGGTCATCGCCTCCCGGTACAGTCGCCCAGCGCGGTAGGAAGATCGCACCAGGGGGCCTGACATGACCCCGGCGAACCCGATCTGGAGAGCCTCCTCACCCAACTCCGCGAATTCCTCCGGAGTGACCCACCGCTCCACCGGATGGTGGCGCACCGACGGCCGCAGGTACTGCGTGATCGTCAGCAGCTCGCACCCGGCGTCGAGCAGATCCCGCATAGCCCGCGCTACCTCGTGCCGTTCCTCCCCCAGCCCGAGGATCAGGTTCGACTTCGTGACGAGGCCGGCGTCGCGGGCGCGGGTCAGCACCTCCAGCGATCGCGTGTAGCCGAACGCCGGGCGGATGCGTTTGAAGATCCGCGGGACGGTTTCGATGTTGTGGGCGAACACCTCAGGGCGGGCGGCGAACACCTGCGCCAGCCGTTCTTCATGCGCATTGAAGTCAGGGACGAGGAGCTCGACGCCGCAACCGGCTACGGATAGATGGATCTGCCTGCACGTCTCCGCGTACAGCCACGCGCCGCCGTCGGGCAGGTCGTCGCGGGCGACCCCGGTCACCGTGGCGTAGCGCAGGCCCATCGACGCGACCGATTCGGCCACCCGCTGCGGCTCGTCGGTGTCCAGCGAGGCCGGCTTGCCGGTGTCGATCTGGCAGAAATCACAGCGTCGGGTGCACTGGTCGCCGCCGATCAGGAACGTGGCCTCACGGTCCTCCCAGCACTCGAAGATGTTCGGGCAGCCGGCTTCCTCGCACACCGTGTGCAGGCTTTCGCGCCGAACTAGATCCTTGAGCGCCACGTATTCGGGGCTCGTGCGCAGCCGCGTCTTGATCCACGGGGGCTTTTTTTCGATCGGAGTGTGGCTGTTTCTTTTTTCCAGCCGGAGAAGCCGACGGCCCTCCGGTGCGACAACCACACCATCAGGCTATTAGGTGGTGGCCGCCGTTGGGCAGGTGGGTGACCTTAGTTCCCGCTGAGTGGGAGTCACGCAGCCCTGTCCACGCACGGAGGTTACAGGATCACCAGTCGGCCCGCGCTAGTTGAGCCAGCGTGTTATTCATTTGCGCGCTCTATCTCGGAAGGAAAGTGGAATGTTCGACCTTCGCTGGCTCCGTACGGTCCACTCCCGTCTATCCGGGATCGCGGAGGTGGTTCACAGGCGGCTGCGTCGCGTCGTATGGCCAGTTGCGCAGGCAGCGGTCGCGGCCGGCGTTGCCTGGTATATCGCGCACGACCTATTGGGTCACTCGCAGCCGTTTTTCGCCCCGGTTGCCGCGGCGGTCTCGCTGGGCGCCAGCGGGATCATGCGTGGTCAACGTGCGCTGCAGCTGATCACGGGGGTCGCACTGGGGATCGTCATTGGTGTCGGCGTGCAGGCCGTCGTGGGGGTAGTTCCGGTCGCGTTGGGGGTGGCTGTGTTCGTGTCAATGTGCCTGGCTGCGGTGATTGGCCGCGACTTCGTCGGGGCGGGAGGGATGTTCATCAACCAGACGGCCTCCTCGGCGATTCTGGTCATCGCCCTCCACCGCACCGGCACCGGCCCGGAGCGGTTGATCGACGCACTGATCGGCGGAGGCGTGGCGCTCATGATGGCCGTGCTCCTGTTCCCCGCGGCACCACTGCCACTGATCCGCGACGCTACCCAGGCCGTATTCGCCGCGCTCGGTGAGGCGCTTGATCATCTCGGCGAGGTCCTCGCCGGCCAAACCCGCCCCGACGCAGCCTGGACAATCTCCATCAGCCAGCGCATTCATGGTCGACTGGCCACGCTTGCCGATGCCCACACCACGGCCGTGCGGATCGTCGGGATGGCGCCGCGCCGCTGGCGTGACCGCATGCCGGTGCGACGCGCCGAGGCGCACTGGGGGGAGCTCAACCTGCTCGCCGGGACCGTGCTGAGTCTGCTGCGCGTTGCTACCGCGGCTGTCCGAGCAGACGTGGCGGTACCGAGCCGGCTACGGGAGGCAATCGGTGACCTCGCCGCCGCGCTGAACGTCCTTGCGGACCAAGGACCGGCCGACGTTTCGGACTCAATTGCTGCCGCTAACCATGCGGCCGAACTGATCGATAACCGTCCGCTCAGTACCGAGAGCTATCTCGCGTTCATCGGCTCGCTCACTCGGCTCGGCGCGGCCGACCTACGCCGGGCCGTCGACCTCGACCCCACGACAGATAAGTGACAGGAAACGACCTCGGATCAGGAGAGCTGGCTGGACCGCAGTTAATCGGGCCGCCGCTGACCGCTGGCCTACCTTCCGGCCTCCGGCCTGGGGTCCATGTTAAGCAGCCGGTGTTCGAGATCGGCCCATGTCCTGCTCCACTCCGCGAGCGGGCCGAGGATCTGCTCCAGCACCGCAAGCTGCTCGTCGTACGAGGACAGCTGGGCCTTCAGCGCCTCTATGCTGCGTCGCTGGGCGGCGATACTGTCGGTGATCGAGGTCATCTGCGCCGCCGAAAAGGCGCCAGGCGGCGCAAGTGCGCCGGGGGCCGATGGGAGGCGCCCGCCGGACCGGCCGAGGTCCCCCATCCTCTCGGTGATCGCCCGAAGTTGACCGATGAATTCCTGGACCGAGCCGGGGACCACGCCGGGTGTGCTCTGCTCATCGTCGGCCATCGACGTCATCCTTTCCGGGAAGCCCGCGACCGCTGCCACCACGCGAACATTCCCGATCGCCCGAAGTTAATGCTTACTACGGCCGACCAGTGCCCAGGCACGCCACGTATGCGGCGCGTTGTTCGGTCGGCGACGACCGGGGGGTCCTCCGCAATCAAGATCCTCGGCCTCGCCGGTCTCGGCGGATGGGCCGTGTTGCGCCCGGTGCCAGCGCTGCCGCAGGCATCCACAGGATGGAACGGTGGTGCCGCTGCCTGCCGGAGCGTCATAGCGTTTCCTACCGGCCAGCCAGCCGCCGTGCGAAGAAAGGTGTCACTGTGACCGAGACCCGGACGCTCACGTTTGCCGGTGCGCGCGGAGACCGGCTGGCCGGGCGACTCGATCTGCCGGATGGGAAGCCAAGGGCCGTGGTGCTGGTCGCCCACCGCTTCAGTGGCGGTAACGCAGGTCTCGCCGCGGCCCAGATCGCGCGCAGCTTCAGCGAGCTAAACATGGCCGTGCTCAGCCTGGACTTTGCTCGCTCTCGTCACGGCGGTAAGAATCCGGCCAGCGACACATTCAGCTTGCGCATCGATGACCTGGCTCTCGCCGCCGCCCAGCTCCGCTCCACCATGGCCGCACCGAGCATCCTCGTCGGCCATTCCCTCGGCGGGGCAGCGGTCTTGGCGATCGCCGCCCAGGTGCCCGAGGCACGCGCCGTGGTGACCCTAGCCACGCCCACCGATGCCGCTCAGGTCGCCGATCTCGGCCAGATCGGCGACCAGGTACAGCGCCAGCGAATCGCCACGTTGCGCCGGGCGCTGCTGGTCATCCACTCGCCGGACGACGAGGTGGTGAGCTTCGGCAATGCCCGGGTCATCTTCGAGGCGGCGCGCCACCCCAAGTCCTTCATCAGCCTGGACGGCGCCGATCATCTGCTGACCCGCCCCGCCGATGCCGCCTATGCGGCTAGCGTCATGGCCGCATGGGCGGCGCGCTACCTGCCCGCGCCTGAGGGACCGGACAGCGGGACATTGCCATCCGGATCTGCCCTCCATGAGGGTGTGGTCGTGACCGAGTCGGACGCGCACCCGTACGGCCAGCGCATTTCCGTCGGCGGCCACGAGCTGGTCGCCGACGAGCCGGCCGCCGTCGGCGGTGCCGACAGTGGTCCCACCCCCTACGACCTGCTCCTAGCCGGGCTTGGCGCCTGCACCGCCATCACGGTGCGCATGTACGCCGACCGCAAGGGCTGGCGGCTGCGCCACATCACGGTGCGGCTGCGTCATAGGCGCATCCACGCCAAGGACTGCGCGGGCTGCGAGACGAGGACCGACCAGCTGGACCAAATTGACCGCGAGATGCAGTTCGAGGGTGAGCTCACGGCCGAGCAGCGCGCCCGGCTTCTAGATATTGCCGAACGCTGCCCAGTTCATCGCACGCTGCATTCCGAGGTGCTCGTATCGACGGCCGAGAGCGTTCCTGATGGGCCGGGCGGCTAACGATCGTGCAGAAGACGACGAAGAGCCAGATTGCCCGCATCACCGCTGACGTTCG
>JBAUAY010000048.1:0-2215 GCA_049676235.1 Streptosporangiaceae bacterium | reverse complement strand
CGACCGACCCGGGCCGCGAGCAGGCCCGCTGGCAGGCGGTGACCAGGGCCTGGCCCAGCGTGGCGGCGGGCACGCGGGTGAGGTCAAGGGCACCGGGATCCGCCCGCAGCGAGGAGCCCGGCTTCAGCTCCGGCGCGATCACCGCGAGCAGCGTCGAAGCGTAGTCCAGGATCTGCCGCGGCACGCGGTAGCCCACGGACAGCTCCCGCACGCTAGTGTCCGGCTTGCCGAGGTTCGCCAGCAGCGACTCCCAGGATGGCGCCGCCCACGGCGTGGTGCCCTGGGCCAGATCGCCGAGCACGGTGGCCGCGCCGGTGGAACACCGGCGGCCGAGCGCCCGGCACTCCATCGGGGACAGGTCCTGGGCCTCGTCCACCACCACGTGAGCCAGGCTGGGCGTCCGGGTGATCAGGTCGCGCGCCTCATCGATGAGCACCATGTCCGCCGCCGACCAGCGGGCCGAGCCCGGCCCGCGTGGCGAGGCCGGCCACACGATCGCGGTCTGCTCCGCGGCGGTCAGCACGCCCTCGGCCGCCTCCGCCAGGGCCGGCGCCGACGACAGCAGCCCGAATACCAGGCGTACCGGATCCACCTTCGGCCACATCGCGTCCACCGCGGCGCGCACCGGCCTAGACCGCCGCACCGCCTCGTGCGTGCGGTCGTCGCAGGCTTCCCCCGCCGCCTCCATCCGGGTCAGGATCACGTGCGCGATCCTGTGCTCGAGCAGCTCGCGGGCCGCGCCGTAGCGCACGCCCCGGTGCCGCAGCTCATGCACGAGCTCCTCGAGTTCCCAGGCGGCCACCCGCCAGCGCCGCGAGCCGCGCGGCAGCATCACCGCCGCGGCCGGCGCCCGGACCGATGCCCACAGCGCCCGCCGCAGCACCTGCGCCATCCGCGCGTCGCCCTTGACGATCGCGGCCGCGTCCTCATCAGACCCGCGGACAGGAACCGACCCCGCGACCAATTCGCCGACGGTGGTCTGGGTGACGTCGAGCTCGCCGAGCGCGGGCAAGACGTTGCGGATATAGGACAAGAAGGCCCGGTTCGGCCCGACCATGACCACCCCGCGCCGCCGGACCTGCTCCCGGTAGGCGTACAGCAGGTACGCGACCCGGTGCAGCCCGACGGCGGTCTTCCCCGTGCCTGGCGCGCCCTGCACGCAGACCGTCTGGTCGGCCCCGGCCCGGACGATGTCATCCTGGTCGGGCTGAATGGTCGCGACGATGTCCCGCATCGGGCCCGACCGCGGCCGCTCGATCTCGTCGATGAGGATCTGGCTCGGCCCGGTTCGAGGGCTATGGGCCGAACGGTCTGGGCCGCGGGCCTCGGCCTCGCTGGCTGCCTGGCCGGCGAAGACCTCATCCTCGTAGGCGGTCAGCTCGCCGCCGGAGAACCCGAAGCGCCGGCGCAGCGCGAGGTTCATCGGATCCGCGGCGCTGGCCCGGTAGAACGGCCGCGACACCGGCGCCCGCCAGTCGATCACGGCGGGCGTGCCGTCCGGCGCGTGCACGTGCCTTCGGCCTATGTGAAAGCTGTGCCCCGCGACGCCGTCATCGGTTTCACCGGGCAGGTCCGACCCGTGCTGGCTGGCCCCGTGTTGATTGGCCCCGTGTTGATTGGCCCCGTGTTGATTGGCATAGTCGAGGCGGCCGAAGAACAGCGGGGCGTCGGGGATGTCTTTCAGGGCTTCGGCCCGGTGGTAGAGGTCGGCCTTGAGGTACTCCTCGGAGACCGGGTCCCCGCCCATGGCCTTGAGGGACATCACGTCTTCGCGCATCAGCCGGAGGAACTCGCGCGAGCGCCCCAATTGGTCGCGTTCAGCGGTCAGGACGGGGTCACCGCCGGACCGTTCGGCGTCATAATTTTCTCTTGCTTGTGACGCAGCCACGAGGACGGGAACTTACCAGCTTGTCACGGATAAGTCACGCGGTTTTCTCCTCGGGCACGGGCCACGCGCCGAGGCCGCGCGGGGTGAGGAAGGCGTCGAAGACCAGCTCGGACGCACCGGTCAGCGCGCCGAGTTCGCCCAGCGTGGACGGCAGCAGCGCGGGCGGATCGGACCGGCGGAACCGCATCAGCGTGGCCAGGTAGCCGACCCGGACCGCGGCCGGCGCGGCCTGGTAGATCTCGGCGGCCAGGCCCGACAGCCCGACAGCCTCCGGGTCCTGGGCGTTGACCAGCGCGCCGATGCCGCGGCCGAGCGCCTCGGCCACCC
>JBAUAY010000047.1:0-3279 GCA_049676235.1 Streptosporangiaceae bacterium | reverse complement strand
CATGAAGGCACCCGCCCGCGGCGCGGCCACTTCCATCTATCTGGCATCCGCACCCGAGGCCGAGGGCGTCACCGGCCGGTATTTCGCCAACCGCAAGCCGAAAACCTCAAGCAAGGCTTCCTACGACACCGCCGCCGCCGCACGGCTCTGGCAGATCAGCGCCGACCTGACCGGCCTCAACACCCGCGGCCGGGAGACCCAACGCCGTCGGACTTGACCCGGGCAACAGCGGTGGCCTAGTGCTGTCGACTACCAGACCTGACCCGGTAAGGCGGCCCGGCGGCGACATGACAGCGCATCCGAACGAAAAGCGGTTATTGTCGCTGAGCGCGAACACGTCACCTATGCGGGGGGATGGCTAGCAGCCGTGCGGGTAGCGACACGACCAGAACCGGACGATCTTCGTCCAGCAGCCGGCGCACTCGGCCGGGCTGCCAGCCGCGCATAGCTGGCGATCCGTCAGCTCACCGGCCTTCGGCTGAATGACGCTGCGTGATCAACTCTGGTCCGCGCAGTGTGCGCGGTATCCGCTGCTTAGCGCGCGTCGAGGAACGGCGTGATCAGCGCGAGCACTTCGCCGGGCCGCCGTATCACGCCGACGTGCGTGGTCATGGGGAGCACGGCGAGTTGCGCGTCCGGCAGGAGCTCGAACATCTCCACTACGTCAGGCAACGGTGAGAAGTCGCGGTCGCCGAAGATCAGCAAGGTCGGCACCTGCAGTGATCGCAGCTCGTCGGTCCACCCCGGGAACTCGTGCACCATTGCCGACGTCCTGGCCGCGAACTCGTCGAAGTGCGCGGGGTCGGGAGCGACCGCGTCGTAGGCGTCGCGCCACGCCTGGAAGTCGGCCGGCGTCGGCAGGCGGTCCTCGTCGAGTGGCGCGCTTTCGCGGCCTGGCGGGCGGTGGGCGTCCGCCGAGGCGACGATCAGCTTGCCGACCCGGGCGGGCGCGCTGAGCGCGACCGCGTACGCGACCAGACCGCCGAGGCTGAAGCCGAAGAGATCGGCCTCGGCGATCCCCAGATGGTCGAGCAGCGCGACGACGTCACCGGCCAGCGCCTCGATCGTCATCGGGCGGCCGGTGTCGGCGGTGTGCCCGTGGCCCTGGAGCTCCACCGCGATCACCTGCCTGCCCGCCGCCAGGGGCTCGAACAACGGCCCGAAACTGAGATCGATAGTCAGCAGGCCGCCGTGGAGCAGCACGAGTGGCCTCCCGCTGCCATGGATCTCGTAGTAAAGCTGCAGGCCGTTCACTGGTTCGTACGTCATGCCGGGTATGACGGTACGCGGCCTGCGGACTCATCGCGAAGCGCCGACCGCCGCGAGAAGGTTACGGGCCGCGACCTCAATACGAATGTGAACCGCCGTTATGCGCGGCAGGCCGATCATCAGCATGACCGTCCTTGGTGGACCCGAACCGGGTGATATGCGCACCAGCCTATCCGTTCACGGCTACGACACCGGGTCCTCACGCCGCCCAAGACGGTCAGCATGGCGATGCACGATCCGCCACCCTGCGCCACCAGCACGGCGGCAGATGTGCGTCACCCTGAGCGCGGTCTCACGGCGGGCCGCGCCATCGACCAGGGCTACGTTCCTTTCTATGTCGATCGAGTAGGCCAGGTCACCGCTCGAACCGGCCGCAAGGTTGCCGATGTCGACGTGCCCCTCCCCGAAACGACCGGCCGCCCAGTCCAGACGCCTGCTGACGGCGTCCCAGCCTTGCTCGTATGCTCCCCATCCCCCGAAGATCGTCACGTCATCCGCATGAGACCACAACTGCTTGTAGGGGCCAGCGTCGCCATTGACGAACCGCTCGAGAGCCCCACGACGCTGACCGCAGAACTCATCCCAGCTAGACATCCTCCGTCTCCTATCTCCGCTCGTTACCCGTCTGAGAACCCATAGTGCCCCCATGGACGCTGACAGGTGCATGCGTCGGGGTCTCCCTGGGGTCCCAGGCCTCTGATGTCACCCGCCAGATGTGCCCGGGCGGCAGATTCCCGGCGGCCAATCACCATGGAATGTCACCACCGGGTGCGGGCAAGCCGTTGCCGCCGGCCTGCCGGCACGCTGCCATCCGGAGGCCGGCTGTGACGGGTGCGCGGATCCAATGCCTGGGTACCCCGGTGCCGGGCTGCCCGCGCACCTGCCGCCCTGGCAGACTTCGGACATGACCAGCGACAGGCCGCCCGATCTGCACATGCTCAACGTGGTTGTCCGCGACATGGCAGCCAGCCTGGACTTCTACCGGCGGCTGGGGATCGCCGTCCCCGCGCCCGATAACAGCGCCGGCGCCCACGTCCAGCTGAAGATGCCTGGCGGCTTCAGCCTGGAACTAGACACGGCCGAGTCGGCGCGGCTGTGGCACGCCGGCTGGCGCGTCGACCCGGCCAGTGTCCGGATGGTCATTAATTTCGTGCTGCCGACCCGGCAAGCCGTCGACGATCGCTACGCCGAGCTCAACGAGGCGGGCTACCGGGCGCGGCAGCCGCCGTTCGACGCCTTCTGGGGCGCGCGGTACGCGATCGTGGCTGATCCCGACGGCAACGACGTCGGCCTGATGAGCCCGGCGGAGGAATCCCGCCGGACATGGCCGCCACGGCAATCCCCCGCGCCCTGAGAACGGGAGCCGCACGAGGCGGCACACCGCCCGGCGGACAACAGCGCGGATACCAGCTCCGACTTGACGCGACGCCGACGCCCGGCTCCGCTGCCTGCCGACCGCCCCAGCAGGTCCACAACCAAGCCAGGTGACCCCGCGGCCCGGGCGGCGCGTTTACTGCAGGACCTCGCGCGATACCGGTCCCATCATCGCTGGCGGCCGGGATGCGGGGTGGCGATGCCGCGGCCGCGCACCTCACATGCCCGCTGCACTCGCCGCCTTCTGGACAGGCCCGCTTCACCGCCGGGCACGGAGAGGAGGCTATCAGGGCACCGGTCACCCACCGCGATGACGCAAGGGTCAGGACGCAAAATAGCCGCCGATCTGTACGCAAGCGGTTGCTCAGTGCTGAGCCAGCGGTGGCGCCCCGAAGGGTCAATATGTCGCTCCGGCGAGTCGATGCGTGGCCGAGCCGGTTGGAGGCCGGATCAGGTCATGGCTGGTCCTCGTGCTGATTCCCGGGTGCCAGAAGGCGGCCCTGCTGAGCTCCGACGGCGGCGAGGTTTGGCCGCGCCGGGTCGAGTAGATCGCTATACAGAGGATCCTCGCCCCGCCCGGCGGCGCCCTTTCGGCTCTGGCGAAGCGACAAGCTCATCGGAGCCGGCCAGCGCCAG
>JBAUAY010000046.1:0-10945 GCA_049676235.1 Streptosporangiaceae bacterium | reverse complement strand
TCGACTATCCCGGTGAGGCACTGCTCGCGCTGGAAGCCATCAAGACGCACGGCCTCGATGCGGTGGTCACACTCACCATTCATCGCCAGCCCATCGTCCGCGGGGGCGAACCGATCGGCGAGGCCTGTCGTCGCCTGCAAGACGCCGGCGCCGACGTGGTCGGCCTGAACTGCATCCGCGGGCTCGCCACCATGCTGCCGCTACTCGGTGAAATCCGCGTTGCGTGCGACGGCTACATCGCCGCCTTGCCGGTGCCGTATCGCACGACAGAAGCCGAGCCAACGTTCCAATCGCTCACCGACCCAGGTCACGAACTGCCCCCGAATGGGCGGCCGTTCCCGACCGCACTAGACCCGTTCCTGGCCACCCGCTATGAGGTGGGCGCGTTCACGACGGCGGCGGCTGCGCTCGGAGTCAACTACTTCGGTATCTGTTGCGGCTGCGCACCCCACCACGTCCGCGCGATGGCCGAGGCACTCGGCCGCACGCCGCCGGCGAGCCGGTTCAGCGCGGATATGAGTCGGCACGCCTACTACGGCACCAGCGAACGGATCAGCCGGCATTACCAGGAGTTCGCCAAAGAGCTCTAGGAACCCCCGCATCTCGCGCAGAACTCCACGAACGGGAACGATAGTGGCCGCCGCGGTGTGCCCGGGCCGGCCTGGTCGGCGCGCGCTAGACCGTTCGTCCCCGAACGGATGCGGTGCCCAGAGTGACGTTACGCACAGTAGCTGTATAGCGGGACGCGGCCTCGGGCGTGGACTAAAGGTCCGTGAACCGCCAGCTCGCTTGTGGGCAGCGCGGGGGCTAGTTTCTCGAAGCGCTTGGGCCCGTGATTCGGGAAACTAGCCACGCACGCCATCCGCCGCGGCACCGCAGCGTAATCCGCAGCCCAGCTCACAGCGGGCCGGGCAACACCTAGTCAACGATGAAAAGATCCAGACGTAGGTTCTGCCCCCATCCGGAATTGAGGTCCAGCCGCCGGACCAGGAGCTGAAGCTCGGTCTTCGATGTGGTGATGACCTGGACTGCGTACTCGTCCGACCAGCCCATGTTCTGGTTCACGGCCTGGCGCGGCTGGACCAGCACCACAGCCGGCGTGGCCGTCGTCAGGCTCAGGCCCTTGACGACCACCAGCATCTGCTGACTTGCGCTGGGCGGAACAGTGACGGATGTCGCCGTCACATTCCCCAGCCCCGGCACCGCAGCGTGCGCCTCAACCTCGCCCGCATGCGGACCGAGCGAGAAAACCCGCACGTCCTGCGCGTTCACCGTCGTGCTGGCCTGAGCTGCTGGTCCTGCCGTTGTCATCGTTCCTCCCCATGTCGACGGGTCCGGGCCTGCCGGGCCGCTACGCGGCGCCAGCAATCCCGCAGCCGGTAACGTTCCCCGAATCGGCCGGGGGCAGACGCGGCACCGCACGCGCCTTGCGTCGATCGGCTTCACCTGGGCGGCGGGATCATCACCCGGCACGTGTCACCGGCCAGCCGCGTCGTGGCGGAACGGCGGGCACGCAGCGCTATGCGACGGTGCCGAGATTGTCTTGCGCTGGCGGGTGGTACTCGCAGGCCGGTCCGCGAGCGAACGCGAGCAGCAGGTTGGTATTCACGCGGGTAACGAACCGTCCGGCGGCCGCGGAGATGTGGTGGTCGTCCCCATCGCCGCGGTGTCCGGCCATCATCGATTCGACCCAGCGCATCGTGCCGGAGGCGAACACTCCCGCCCCGCTGGACGTGGTGTAGTACGCGGTGTCGGAGTAGTCGGACTGGCCCTCGCACACGACTGGTGAATGCGCGAGAACCTCGATCGGGCGCGGCGTCGGGTACCCGAGATTGACCCGGTCGAACTCCACGCCTACCAGGTGCTTGAAGGAGCGGCCTTTCCGCACCCCAGTGCCGGCGTACAGCCAGTGATCCGGCTGGTGGATCACGTACGGCGCGTCCACCGGATAGCCCTCGTAGATGACGCCGGTCAGCGAGGACTCGGGGTCGGGAGCCGGCGGCAGCCGGAAGTCGGTGGTGGCCAGCGCGGGATCGGCAGAATACATCGGGTCTTGCTCGACATCGGACTTGTAGCAGACGACCGTGCGGTCGGCGGTGCCGTCTGCGGCCGGGGCAAGCCTGATCCGGCGGTAGCAGGTGTTCGCGCCCATGAACGCCACGTTGACGCCGGCATCCCGGGCCCGGGTAATGGCCGCGCGCCGCTTCGGCGTCCAGTATTCGTCGTGCCCGAGGGTATAGATCGCGGTCGCCCCGTGCAGGACGGCAGAGTCACGCTCGATGTCCGTTCCGGTGGTGTAGGCCAGCGGGATCCCGGTCCGCTCGGCCAGCACGACGAACGCCCGTTCGTACACCATGAACCTGTCCGCCCCGTCCTCGTCGTACGGGCGGTTGAAGCTCACTTCCAGTGAACGGGTTCCGTAGCTACCGTCTTCGCCTTGGTACAGGTCATAACCGCCCCACAGGTTGTAGGCCTGCCAGGTCTCCGGAGCGTGCACGATGAGGGTCTTGCCGGCGCCGTCCGTCGACCGCACGACCAGCGGGACGTAGCGCTGGTGACCGTTGCTGGCGTCCAGGCGGAGCAGGTAGGCCCCTTCGGGCCAGCCGTCGGTCGCCACGGTCAGCGTCGGCTCCCACTCCGTGACCACCGAACGGGTGGCGGCGGCAAACGACGCCTCGCTCTGGCGTCGGCCCCGGATCTCCTCCGATCGCCACACCAGACGTGCCTGCGTGCCGCGGTACCAGCCGACCCGGTACGCCGAGACCCGGAACGACGATCCGGTGGTCGACACGTGCAAGGTGAACCCCTGGCCGGGCAGGATGCTCACCTGGCCGGTGTAGCCCTGGATGGCCTCGGCGGGGCCGACCGAACTGACCCAGAAGTCCGGGTCGCCCTGCAGGTCGCGCTCAGGCACCGCCGGGGGGCGGCGCGTGGCGCTGGCCTTGGCTCGCGGCCGGGCCGCGGATTCCGCCGTGCAACCAGCCGTGGCACCTATCACCGCCGCAACGCCGGCCGTCGCCGCGGCACCTAGGAACGTGCGACGTTGCAGTCCTTCACCTGTCACCTTCGCTCCCGTTTCCGCCTGCCATCGCTGCCGGATCACCCGACGGTACCGCAAGTGCACCTCGGTCGCCGCAGCAGTTCTGCGATCCCCTTGCCGCCCCCGCGTGGAGAGTGCTCGAAGAGCCAGCGGTCGTCAGTGAGCCGTTCGAGGGGTATCGAACAGCGGCTCGTGAACGTCGCTCGCGGGAGTCACGCTGCCGGCGGTCATGCGGCCACGCTCGCCGTGATCAGCCGGTCGGCCAGCTCGCGGTACTGGTCCGCGATGACCGGCCACAACAGCTGCGGCGCCGTCGCGGCGGCGGCGGCGGCCATCCTCGTCATCACGTCTCGGCGCTTGATCACCGAGCAGAGCGCCGCCGCGATCGCGGCCGGATCGCGGTGCGGCACCAGCAGGCCCGCTCCCCCCGCGAGCATCTCTTTGGCGTGCGGGAACTGCGTCGCCACCACCGGCTTGCCGGCCGCCACCGCCTCGATGAGCACCCCCGAGGTGACCTGCTCGGTCGAATCGTAGGGCAGCAGAACCACGTCGGCGGAGCGGACGAGGGAGGCCAGCGCGCTGTTGGTCCGGTAGTGGTCGTCGAAGGTAACCCAGGATCCCAGCTCGGCCTGCCGAACCTGCTCGCGGAGGCGATCACGATAGACGTCGCCTTCGTGGAGTAGCACCTTCGGATGCGTCTGGCCGGCGACTATGTAGCGTGGCATGGGCGCCAGATCGCGCAGCATCGCCATGGCCTCGATGCCCCACTCGATGCCCTTGCCGGGGCCGAGCAGGCCCCATGTCAAGACGGTGAACTGCCCCGTGCGGAACGTCGGCTGCGCCATCGTCGTCTGCAGCGCGGGCGCACCGTGCGCGATGATGCAGACCTTGGTCATGTCGACGGCGTACCCGGCCGCGAGCCGTTCGCGCGCGATCATCGTCATCGCGACGACGGCATCGGCCTTGGCCACCACTGACTCGAGGACCCGACGCTGGTGTGGCGTCGGGTCGGTCAGCACGGTGTGCAAGACGACGACGCATGGCACCCGGACTTGGTCCAGCAGGTGCAGGATCTGGCTGCCGTCGGCTCCGCCGTAGACGCCGTACTCATGCTGCACGATGGCGACGTCGCACAGGTTCAGTTGCTCGACCGCCCGGCCGAGCGAGGCGGAGTCGTCCGTGATGAGCTGGGCCACCACCTCCTCGCCGGGTCGTGGTGCGGGCGCGTCGATCAGGCGAACGACCCAGCCCTCGTCGGTGGTGGACTGCAGGAGAGCGCCACGCAGGGCGGCGGTGAAAGTTGCCAGTCCGCACTGGGTTGGCGGGAACGTACTGACAAAACCGAATCGCGTGCTCATAGTTCAGGTGCCTTCCGATCGGACAGCCCCGAGAGAACCGAGAGAACGAAGCCTCACGCAATAAAATGGTCCGGCTCGCGGGCAGCGTGTATGCCCGACCAACCGCCGCGACACGCCTACGTTCCTGGCGCCGACCAAGAGGGGCTAGTGCCCGCTGCGCAGCAGCTGCTGGCCTAGCCAGGCGCACCAAAGGTGCAACGACGTCACACTACCCCAAGACGGGGGACGGCCGGTGACGACAGCCCGGCCGGAAGCGCTCACCCCACCACCCGGCGGCGCCGGGCCATTACTGCGGGTCCGCCACCACGACGGCCACGGCGGATTCCGAACGGGACAGCCGGTCTCGCCTTCTGGCCCGCTCGAAAGCGCCGTCTAGCGTTCCGTCCAGATACGATTCCGGAACCCGTGGGTTCACGTAGCTCTTGCGGCATACCGCCCGTGTATTGTTCAGCCGCGCCGCGGCCGCGTCGATCGCCGCCACGATCTTCTTCTTGGCGTCGGTGTCCGATCGCGGCGCCCCCAACTTGACCAGGGTCTCGGCGGTCACCACGGACCCGCCCCAGGTCCGGAAGTCCTTGGCTGTGAAGACGGCCCGCGTGACCGCCCGCAGGTAGGCGTTCACCTCGGTTGACCCGACATGCACCACTCGGCCGTCGTGGTTGACGTACTGGAACAACTCCTGGCCCGGCAGCTCGTGGCAGGCGTGCACGATCGCGGCCAGCCGCGGGTCGCTGAGCCGGACCCGCTGTTCCTTGCCGGATTTCGCGCGGAAGTCGAAGCTCATCGTCGCCGGGCCCTCGAACTCGACGTGATCATGCCGCAGCGTCGTCAGGCCAAAGGAGTCGTTCTGGCGTGCGTACTCCTCGTTGCCGATCCGGATCAGCGTCTCATCCATCAGTCGGACCACCGCGCCGAGCACCTTTTCCCTGGGCAGACCCGGGAGGTCGAGATCCCGGTCGACGTGCCGGCGCAGGCTCGGCAGCGCCTGCCCGAACTCGCCCATCCGGTGGTACTTCGTGCGGTCCTGCACCTCCTGCCAGTGCGGGTGGTAGCGGTACTGCTTGCGTCCTCGGCTGTCCCGGCCCGTGGCCAGAATGTGGCCGTTCGGTGCGGGACTGATCCATACCTGCGTCCACGCGGGAGGAATGCCGATGGCGTCGATCCGCGCCCGTTCGGCCGGGTCGACGATCTCGGTGCCATCCGGCCGCCGGTAGTCCCAGCCCTCGGCCCGGCGCTGGCGGGTGATGCCCGGGATGTCGTCGGTGACGTGCGTCAGGCCGGCGCACTCAGCGGCAACCGGGTCAGGCTTCATCGCGTCTCCACGCACCAAATATTTATCCCTTGCGGCATTCCTCATAGGCAATCTCGATCGTACGTCTGGCGGTGAGGCGCGAGGTTCCCTCTACAGATCCAAGACCAAACGCTCGGTGCAGGAGCGGGAGACGCAGATCATCATGCAGTTACCCACCCGGCGTTCCTCGTCGGTGAGCACCGAGTCGCGGTGATCGGGCAGGCCGTCCAGGACGGCGGTCTCGCAGGTGCCGCAGGTACCTTCGGCGCAGGACGACAGGACCCCGGCCCCGGCTTCCTCCACGACGTCCAGGATCGACCGGTCGACCGGGATGGTTAGGGTAAGCCCGCTGCGGGCCAACTCCACCTCGAAGGCCTCGGCACGGACCGGCGCGGTCAGCGGCCTGGCGCTGAACCGCTCGACGTGCAGTGACCGGGACCCGGAGTGCGGCCAGGTGAGGCAGCGTTCCTCGACGGCGGCCAGCAGCGGTTCGGGCCCGCAGCAGTAGACCAGGGTGTCCGGCTGTGGAGTGCCCAATAGCGAGTCCAGGTCGAGCAGCCCGGTCTCGTCCTGAGGCGCCACGGTGACCCGGTCGCCGTAACGTGCGAGTTCGCCGAGGAACGCCATCGAGGCCCGACGGCGCCCGCCGTACAGGAGGTGCCAGTCCGCGCCAGCCGTCTGGGCGGCGGCGATCATCGGCAGGATGGGGGTGATGCCGATCCCGCCCGCGATGAACAGGTAGCGAGGCGCGTCGACCAGCTTGAAATTGTTCCGCGGACCGCGCACCCGGACCACCTCGCCTGCCCGCAGCCGGTCGTGGACGAAGACGGAACCGCCGCCGCCGTTCGCGTCCCGCAGGATGCCCAGCCGCCACTGATCAGGATCGGCCGGGTCGCCGCACAGCGAGTACTGCCGGGTCGGCGCACCGTCCAGGATCAGGTCGACGTGCGCGCCCGGCGACCAGCGGGGCAGCGGGCCGCCGTCGATGTCGCGTATCGTCAGGGCCACCACGTCGTCTGCGACCTGCTGCTTGGCCTCCACCCGGACGTCGGCCTCGAACTCGCGGGTGACCGCGGTGACGCCGGCGCTGCGTTGCGGCGCGGACGAGGCGATCGCAAACGACAGGGGCAGGTGCTCCCAGACGTACATGTTCGGCGTGGTCCGGTAGCGCTCCGGCGGCCCGGCGATCGTGTAGTCGCCGAGGACAGGAAGCGCCTCCTCCAGGGCGACCTTCGCCTCGAGCCGGGCCAGCGGCGCGCCGAGGCAGCCGTGCATGCCCTCGCCGAAGCCCAGGTGGCGGAACCGGCCGCGGGTGACGTCGAACCGGTCCGGATCGGTGAAGCGGCGCTCGTCGCGGTTCGCGGCGCCGTAGACCAGCACCACCCGGCCGCCGGCCGGGATGGTCACGCCGTGCCGGGTGACCTCGCGGGCGGTGGTGCGGCCGACCAGTTGCAGCGGGGTAGCGAGACGGATCGCCTCCTCGACGGCGTCCGGGATAAGCGCCGGCTTGTCCCGCAGCAGCGCGCGCTGGTCCGGGTTCTCGGCGAGCAGCTTGAACAGGGTTCCGGTGAGCCCTGCGGTGCTCTCCACCCCGCCGAGGAACAGCACCATCATCAGGCCGAGGACCTCCGAGGCCGGCCCGATGTCTGTTTCGGCGAACGGCATTCCGTCGATGTCGGCGGTGACCAGGTGCGTCACCAGGTCGCTGCGCGGACGGGCGCGGCGCTCGTGCAGCAGGTCGACGAAGTAGCTCTGGATACCGGCCGTGGCGGCCTTGGCCACCGGGGTGAGCCGGGCGTCGTCTGGCTTGCGGTCCTTGAGCTCGTGTACCCACCGCTCCAGCTGGGCGCGGCCCTCCTGCCGGGCCGAGGGCAAGCCGAGCAGGTCGAAGAACACCTCGTTGGGCATCGGCCAGGCCAGCTCCTGAGCCAGGTCCACGGCGCCCCGGTCCCGCCAGACGTCGATGAGGCCACGCACCACGGCGCGGACCGCGTCCTCCCGCTCGGCGATCCGGTTGGGCAGCAACTGCGGCTGGATCATCCGGCGGATCTGGTCGTGCCGGGGGTTATCGATGTCCGGCAGAAACCCGGGGCCGCTTTGGTCCTTCGCGGTGTCGTCGATGTCGATGCCCTCGTAGCTGAGGAACGTCTGCGGATCCGTCGCGGCCGCCCGCACGTCCTCGAACCGGGATAGCGCCCACCAGTTCCACTTCTCGCTGTAGAACACCGGAGCCTCGTCGCGCATCCAGCGGTACACCGGGAACGGGTCGGCCTGGAACTCCCGGCTGAACGGGTCGTACTCCATGACCTGTGACGTGCTGCCGCTCATGCTCTCAACCTCCGCAAGGCCGCCAGGAAGCCTAGATTGGACAAGTTTTGGAAAACTATAGATCGTTCCAACAAAAGAAGAATCCCGGAACCAGCGCCGCCTGTCAAGCCCAAGGCTTCCTTCTCTGCGGTAAATGACCTGATCGATGCCGTTATCCGCAGCCAGAGCGTGTCGTGCTTGACGACGGGATCCACGCCTGGGCTAAGCTACGAACGCAGTAGATCGTTCCATTACCGGTCGCGGAGGTTCCGGATGTCGGTCAACGGCAAGCAGCCCACTTCCCGGCCGACGATCCGCGACGTCGCCGAACGCGCCGGCGTCTCCAAATCCCTGGTCTCTCTCGTGCTGCGGGGTTCGTCGAAGGTCAGCCCCGGTCGGCGGGCGGCCGTGGACCGGGCGATCGCGGAACTCGGCTACCGGCCCAACGCGGCCGCCCGGACCCTGCGCGAAGGGCGCAGCCGAGCCATCGGAGTGCTCCTCAACGACGTGCGTCACCCCTGGTTCTTTGATCTCCTCGACGGTCTCATCTCCGTCCTGGAGGCGGAAGGCAGGCACGTGGTCCTCAGCGGCGGCGGCCGCTTGGACCGGCGGATGGACGACTCGGTGCTGCGCGGTTTCCTCGAGCTCGAGGTCGACGGGTTCATCCTGGCCGGCACCCAGGCGAACTCGCCGGTCATCGCCGAGATCGCCAGTGTCGTCCCCACGATCACGGTGGGCTGGCGCGACATCGACCTGCCGCGGGTGGATGCCGTCGCGAACGACGACCTGCTCGGCGCGACGCTGGCGACCAGGCACCTGATCGACCTCGGCCACCGCAGGATCGCGCACATTTCCGGACGCGTGGCCGGGACCAGCAATGTCATCGGAAGGCTGCGCCAGCAGGGGTACGAGGACACCATGCGGACCTGCGGGCTGGGCGAGCACATCAGGGTAGAGCCCGGCGACTTCACCGAAGACGCCGGCTACCGTGCCACCGTGCGCCTGCTCAACAGCGGTCCGCCGCCGACGGCGATCTTCGCCGTGGACGACATGACCTGCCTCGGCGCGCAGTCGGCCGCCTCGGAGATGAACATCGACGTACCGGGCCGGCTCTCGCTCGTCGGCTACGACAACTCTTACCTGTCCCGACTGCGGTCGATCTGGATCACCAGCATCGACAGCGCCGGCTTCGACGCCGGACGGCTCGCCGCCCGCACGCTGCTGGCCCGGGTCGCCGATCCGGCCCGTACCGCCGAGGTCCACCTCCTCGCCCCCACGCTCCAAGTCCGCGGATCCACCGCGCCGCCTTCCGGGTAAGGCTAACCGGCGCGACGGGTTCAGTCCCGGACGGCAGCTTGCTCCCTACGAGTTCAGTGAACGAACCATGGGTGGTATCCTCAACCCTGCCCTCGCTGAGCACCCGGCTCGATAAGAAAGGTCACCATGGGCCCCAAGCCGACGCCCACGCCGAGTCGCGGCAACATCCTCGTGATCGGCGCCGGGGCCACCGGCGGCTTCTTCGGAGCGCTGCTCGCCAAGCGCGGGCGGGACGTCACGTTTTTGGTCCGGCCGCGGCGGGCCGCCATGCTGGGCCAGCACGGGCTGCGGGTGACCGGACAAGGCCACGATGACGTCATCGACGCCAAGGTCGTCACGGCCCGGGATCTCGTCGGTCCCTTCGACTTGATCTTGCTTTCCGTCAAGGCGACCGGACTGGCCGAGGCCCTGGATGACCTCGCGCCGGCGGTCGGCGCGGACACCGCCATGGTGCCGTTCCTCAACGGGCTCGATCACATGCGGGTGCTGAACGAGAGGTTCGGCCCGCAGCGGGTGCTCGGCGGGGTCGTCGTGATCGCGGCGACCCTGGACGCCGGCGGCACGATCGTCCAGCTCGGGCCCGGCGCCAGCATCACCATCGGCGAGCAGGACGGCCCGCCGACCGCCCGCACGACGGAAATCGCCGGGCTCCTGTCCGACGCCGGCTTCACCGTCGACGTCTCGACGGACATCGTCTCGGCCATGTGGAGCAAATGGGTCTTCATCGCGTCGATCGGGGCGCTGACCTGCCTGCTCCGTGGCACGGTCGGCGAGGTTGCCGCCGCGCCTGGCGGATCTGGCGTCGGCCCGGCCATCCTCGGCGAAGCTGCCTCGGTCGCCGCCGCCGCCGGGCATCCGCTGCCGCGATCCGACCGGAAGAACATCCTCAGGATCCTCACCGAGCCTGGATCCTCGATGACCTCCTCGCTGTACCGGGACCTGCGAGCCGGGCGCGGCACCGAGGTGGAACAGATCCTCGGTGACCTGATCAGGCGAGCCCACGCGTTCGGCGTCGCGACCCCCCTGCTCGACCTGGCCACCCTCGCGCTCCGCGTGCACCAGCAGCGCATTCACAACTCATCTCCGTCCGGGGCTTAGCGGGATAACCCGGCTGCATCCCGAGCGCTTATCCTTCCGCACCCGACTCAAAGCCGCTGCTTAGTCACATCGATCAATCCGGTATCTTTATTCGAATATGATCACCGATCAGTAATGTTTGGTTGCAAATGAAGCTAATATCCGCTATTATGTTCGATAGATCGTGAAAGGCAAAGTTCAAGGTCAATATTCCGAACAGGCGGTGGTGCATGCACCCGGAACCGGCTCCTGCGGACCGCGAGCGGGACGAGGATCCCGCTTCGGGCGCTCCTGAGCCGGTGGAGGACGAGGTAGTGGCCTGGGAGCCGGTGGTGACCCGTCCGGATCCGATGTCCGCGGCGGACCTGCAGGCTCTGCTGGATGCTGTCACTGATGACGACGAGCCGTGGTGGCTGCAGGAAGGGGACCCCGACCCGGACGACCCGCCGCCGCCGGAGGACTATGACCTGCGGGAGATCGTCGCGGAATGCCGGCAGGTGGCTCAGGATCAGGCCCGCGCGACGGCGGACGCGGCCCGGCTGGGCACGACCGGGG
>JBAUAY010000045.1:0-2830 GCA_049676235.1 Streptosporangiaceae bacterium | reverse complement strand
CCTCGAACCCGCCTCCGTCGAGCAGATCATCGGCGGCTGCGTGACGCAGGCGGGCGAGCAGTCCAACAACATCACCAGGACCGCGTGGCTGCACGCCGGGCTGCCGCATGCGGCGGGCTGCCTGACGCTCGACGCCCAGTGCGGTTCGGCGCAGCAGGCCGCCCACCTGGTGGCCGGGCTGATCGCGGCGGACGCGATCGGCGTTGGGATCGCGTGCGGGGTGGAGGCGATGAGCCGGGTTCCGCTGGGGACCGCCGCCCGGGCGGACGCTGGTTCGCCCCGGCCCGCCTCGTGGGACATCGACCTGCCGAACCAGTACGTCGCCGCCGAGCGCATCGCGCGACGGCGCGGGCTCTCCCGCGCCGATGTCGACGCCTTCGGGCTGCGGTCCCAGACCCTGGCCCAGGCCGCCTGGGCGCAGGGCCGGTTCGACCGGGAGGTCGTGCCGGTCAAGGCGCCGCTGCCGGCCGAGGCGGGGAGTCGTGTGGTCGACCGGGACGAGGGGCTGCGGGAGACGAGCATGGCGGCGCTGGCGCGGCTCAAGCCCGTGGTCGAGGACGGCCTGCATACGGCCGGCACGTCGTCGCAGATCTCCGACGGCGCGGCCGCCGTGCTGCTGGCCGAGGCCGGCCGGGCGTCGTCACTGGGCCTGCGGCCCCGGGCCCGTATCCTCGCGCAGTGCCTGGTCGGCGCCGAGCCGTACCACCACCTGGACGGCCCCGTCGCCGCGACCGAACGGGTCCTGGCCGCGGCCGGCATGACGATCGGCGACATCGACCTGATCGAGGTCAACGAGGCGTTCGCGTCGGTGGCGCTGTCCTGGCTGGCCGTGTACGAGCCCGACCTAGACCGGGTCAACGTCAACGGCGGCGCGATCGCCCTCGGCCACCCGGTGGGCAGCACCGGCGCGCGGTTGCTCACCACCGCGCTGCACGAACTCGAGCGGCGCGGCGCGGCCACGGCGCTGATCACCATGTGCGCCGGCGGCGCGATGGCCACCGCCACCATCATCGAGCGCCTGTGACGCCACGGGTCCGCGCGCCGATGCGGCCCCGCTTAACTGCTGTCAGCGCGGATGAGCCGATAACCAAAGGAGTCACGATGACCATCGAACTGAACCACACCATCGTCCCCGCGCACGACCCGAAGGCCTCGGCGCAGTTCCTGGCGGACATCCTCGGCCTGCCGGTGGATCCGCCGGTGGCGCACTTCACGCCGATCACGCTGGCCAACCGGGTCACCCTGGACTACGACCAGGACGACGAATTCGACTCACACCACTACGCGTTCGCGGTCAGCGACGAGGAATTCGACGCCGCCTTCGCCCGCATCCGGGACCGCGGCATTACCTTCTTTGCCGACCCCGCTGGCCGGCAAGACGGCCAGATCTACCGCAGCCACGGCCGCCGGGGCACGTACTTCCGCGACCCCAACGGCCATCTCATGGAGATCCTCACCCTGGCCGCCTGACGGCCACTGACGCGGTGCTCACGGATGCTGGCCGCTCACCGACACGACCTCGCCGGTCATGTAGCCGGCGAGGTCGCTGGCCAGGAAGACCATGACGTTGGCGACCTCCCAGGGCTCCGCCGCGCGGCCGAACGCCTCGCGGCCGGCTAGTTCGGCGAGCAGGTCCTCGCTGGTCACCTTGGCTAGGAACGGGTGGATGGCCAGGCTCGGCGCGACCGCGTTGACCCGGATGCCGTGCCCGGCCACGTCCAGCGCGGCGCACCGGGTGAAGGCCATCACGCCGGCCTTGGCCGCCGCGTAGTGCGCTTGGCCGGCCTGGGCGCGCCAGCCGAGCACCGAGGAGTTGTTGACGACCGCTCCCCCGTGCCCCTGGGCCACCATCTGCCGCAGCGCCGCCCGGGTGCAGCGGAAGGTCCCGTTGAGCGTGACGTCGAGCACCCTCAGCCACCGCTCATCGGTCATGTCGAGCACCGAACTGGTGCCGCCAAGCCCGGCGTTGTTGATCAGCACGTCGATCCGCCCGAAGTGCCCGGCCGCGCCCTCGATCAGCGCGGCGACCTGCGCCTCATCGGTGACATCACAAGATTGGGACCAAACGAGGCCGGCGTGAGCCTCAGCCAACTCCTCCCGGGTCGCGGTCAGCCGCCCGGCGTGCTGATCGCTGATGGCTACGCTGGCCCCTTCTTCCAGGCAGCGCCGGGCGGCGGCGCCGCCGATGCCGGTGCCGGCCGCCGCGGTGATGACGACCACCTTGCCCTCGAGCAGGCCGTGGCCCTTCACCGGGGCAGGCCAAGGCCGCGGCCGGCGATGATGTTTCGCTCTTCGTCCTGGAGCGTGAACCGCACCCGGGCCTCCTCCTGGCGGCAACGGTCCCTGGTGCGTAGGCTAAACCTACCAAGCACTTGCTTGCTAGGAGGGTTCGTGGAGCTCACGATCCCGGGCGCCGTGGCGAGCGCCGCTCGGGAGTTCGGCGACGCACCTGCTTTGGCCGACACTGCTTTGGCCGACACTGCTTTGGCCGAACCGGGCGGCCTCCGGCTCAGCTTCCGCGAGCTGGACGAGCGGGTGACCGCGGTGGCCGCCGCGCTCATCGCGGAGGGCGTGGCCCCGGGGGACCGGGTGGCCATCTGGGCACCTAACACCTACCACTGGGTGCTGGCCGCGCTGGGCGCACTCAGCGCGGGCGCCACGCTCGTCCCGGTCAGCACGCGGTTCACCGGCCCCGAGGCGCTGGACGTGATCAGCCGCAGCGGCGCCTGCGCGCTGTTCGTGGCGGGCGACTTCCTCGGCGTGGACCGGCTGGCCGCGCTCCGGGCCGCGGCGGCTGAGGCAGCTGAGGCGCCCCGTGCAGACGGTGGGG
>JBAUAY010000044.1:0-2362 GCA_049676235.1 Streptosporangiaceae bacterium | reverse complement strand
CGCTGGCCGCGTTGGTGCCGTGCGCCGATTCGGGGATCAGGCAGACGTCACGGCCGTGCTCGCCGCGCGAGGCGTGGTAGCCCCGGATCGCGAGCAGTCCGGCCAGCTCGCCCTGGGAGCCGGCGTTCGGCTGCACGGACACCGCGTCATAGCCGGTGAGCCGGGCCAGCCGGAGCTCGAGGGACTCGATCAGCTCCAGGTAGCCGCCCGCCTGGGAGGCCGGCGCGAACGGGTGCATCCCGGCGAACTCCGGCCAGCTGATCGGCTCCATCTCGGCGGCCGCGTTCAGCTTCATCGTGCACGAGCCGAGCGGGATCATCGACCGGTCGAGGGCGATGTCGAAGCCTGAAAGCCGCCGCAGGTAGCGCAGCATCGCGGTCTCGCTGCGATGCTCGCGGAACACCGGATGGGTCAGGTAGGCCGACGTGCGCCGCAGCGAAGGCGGCAACAGGTCGGGTGAACTGTCGGCCAGCTCCACGTCAGCGGGCCGCTCCACCCGGCAGATGGCGGCCACGAGCTCCCGCAGTTGCTGGTCGGTGGTGGTCTCGTCGCAGCTGACCTGGAGCACGCCGTCCGGCGCGAGGTAGAGGTTGTACCCGGCGGTGCGGGCGCGTTCGGCGGCCGCAGCCGCCTCGTCGCGACCGCCGTCAAAGGCAATCCGGATCGTGTCGAAGAAGTAACCCAGACTCGTTCGGTGCCCGAAATCGCGCAGGGTCGCGGCGAGCACAGCGGCGCTGCGGTGAGCGCCCCGGGCGATGGCGGCTAGCCCGTCCGGGCCGTGGTAGGCCGCATACATAGCCGCGGTCACCGCCAGCAGGACCTGGGCCGTGCAGATGTTGCTGGTCGCCTTCTCGCGCCGGATGTGCTGCTCGCGAGCCTGCAGCGCGAGCCGGTAGGCGGGCTGGCCGTCGGCGTCTACCGACACCCCGACCAGCCGACCGGGGAGCTGGCGCTTCAGCGCGTCGCTGACCGCGATGTAGCCCGCATGCGGCCCGCCGAACCACAGCGGCACGCCGAACCGCTGGGTGGAGCCCACCGCGATGTCCGCTCCCGCCTCGCCGGGCGGCTGGAGCAGGGTCAGCGCGAGCAGGTCGGCGGTCACCGCGGCCAGCGCGCCCTGAGCGTGCGTCGCCTCGATCAGCGGCGCGAGGTCGCGCAGCACGCCTGAGGCGCCGGGGAACGGCAGCAGGACGCCGAACAGGTCCGGCTGTCCGGCGATGGCTTCGGCCGTCACCGGGGCGACGAGGAGGTGGATGCCGAGCGGCTCGGCCCGGGTCCGGAGCACGGCCAGGGTCTGCGGCAGGCAGTCGGAGTCAGCGAGGAAGACGTGTCCGGTCTTGCTGGCCCGCCGGGCCAGCGTCATCGCCTCGGCGGCGGCGGTGGCCTCATCCAGCAGCGACGCGCCGGCCCACGGCAGCGCGGTCAGGTCAGCGATCATGGTCTGGAAGTTCAGCAGCGCCTCGAGGCGGCCCTGGGAGATCTCCGGCTGGTACGGGGTGTACGCGGTGTACCAGGCCGGGTCCTCAAGCACGTTGCGGCGGATGACGGCCGGGGTGATGGTGTCGTAGTAGCCCAGGCCGATCATCGAGGTGAGCACCTGGTTCCGGCCGGCCATCCGGCGCAGCTCAGCCAGGGCCTCGGTTTCGCTGAGCGGACCGGGCAGGCTGAGCTGGGGGGGCTGGGTTCCCTCGGGCAGGGCGGCGGCGGTGAGCTCGCCGAGCGAGGAGTACCCCAGGCTAGCGAGCATATGCCGCTGCTCGGCGGGCGACGGGCCGATGTGGCGAACAGCGAAGTTTGTCATAAGGAGCCTTCCCGGAACGAACGCGGTCGCTGGCTCCCCGTCTGTCGCCGAGCCCAGAAAATCGGGACTGCCCGCTCCAGAGGTGCCTGTCCCGCCCGGTTCGTGTGCCTGAGAGGTTCCGGGGATGTTGCCCCTTCGGCGCCCGCAGCTTACGCGTGGACTCTCCCGGCCGGTGTCATCGGCTCTTACGAGTCTACCTGAGCCAAGGCCAGATGGTGGGACGCAGGCGGTTAAAACCAGGTCAGCTGGTGCGGCGCAGGCGGCGCTTGGCCAGGTCGTCATGGTCCCCTGACGCCACCGCGACGAAGCCGTCCTCAGCGCGGACGGCGGGCAGCACGGCTAGGTCTCCCTCGACCTCGCGCCAGACCCGGCCGAGCGCGATGCCGAACACGCCCTGCCCCCCTTGCAGCAGGTCCACGACTTCGTCGGCGGTGGTGCACTCGTAGACGCTGACCCCGTCGCTCATCAGCGTCACCTGGGCCAAGTCGGCGCTGCCGCGGTCGCGCAGGTGCTGGACCGCGGCCCGGATCTGCTGCAGCGAGATCCCGGTGTCGAGCAATC
>JBAUAY010000043.1:0-2259 GCA_049676235.1 Streptosporangiaceae bacterium | reverse complement strand
CCGCCGAACGGCCCCTGGCTCATCGGCCTGGCCAGGTAAGCCTCGATCTCGTCTCCGCCGTCGCCGCGGATGGTGACGGTCTCGGCCAACGTCGCGTCGTACATCAGGCTCCCTTCGTGTTCTGTTTTCTGGCGCTCAGATCCTACTGTGCGGCTCAGCCAGGGCGCGGCACGCGGCACCTACACGGCGCGGTTTCGTCGCGATGGGCAGGTAGTCAGACGGGGAGCTTGACGAGGGTCAGGAAGAAATTGTCGATCTGCCGGATGGCGTCGATGAAGCGCTCGAAGTCGACGGGCTTGGTGATGAATGCGTTGGCGTGCAGCGAATAGCTGCGCACGATGTCCTCTTCGGCCCGCGATGTGGTCAGCATGATCACCGGGATCATCAGCAGCTCCTCGTCCTGCTTCAGGTCGGCCAGCACCTCCAGGCCGCCGCGCCTCGGCAGGTTGACGTCGAGCAGGATGAGCCCCGGGCGCGGCGCTTCGGCGTAAGGACCGGCCCGGTGCAGGAACTGCAGGGCCTGCTCGCCGTCGCTCACCACGTGCAGCCGGTTCTGGATCTTGTAGTACTCGAAGGCCTCCCTGGTCATCAGGACGTCGCCTTCGTCGTCCTCCACCAGGAGCACGTCGACTACCTTGGACTCATCGAACTCAGTCATTGAGCTTCCTCCTCTTCGCGCAGTAGGGCGTCGGCTGCTTCCTGGCTTAGTGTTCCTGAGGGTTCGGCGATCTCGTCCTCCGGGTCCTGATCTATCGTCTCGTCCGGCACGGGCAGCGTGAACAGGAACCGGGAGCCTTCGGCACCGGTCGTGTCAAGCCATATCCGCCCGCCAAAGTACTCGACGATCTTCTTGGTCATGGCCAGTCCGATGCCGGTTCCCGGGTAGGCGCTCCGCTCGTGCAGGCGCTGGAAGATCACGAAGATCCGCTCGGCGTACTCCGGTTCGATCCCGATACCGTTGTCGGAGAAGGAAAAGAGCCAGAAGGGCCCGTCGCGGCTGGTAGTGATCACGATGCGCGGCGGCTTGCCGCCGCTGAACTTCAGTGAGTTGCTGAGCAGGTTCTGGAACACCGCGGTAAGCAGCGTCAGCTCGGCCAGCACCAGCGGCAGGTGCCCGGCCTCGACGGTAGCGCCCGTCTCCTCCATCGCCGCGGCCAGGTTGGTCCTGGCCTGCGTCAGCGCGGCGTCGCTCGATACCAGGGCCGGCTCCCGTGCCGACCGGCCCACCCGGCTGTAGGAGAGCAGGTCGTTGATCAGCGCCTGCATCCGCTTGGCGCCATCCACGGCGAACTCGATGTACTGATCGGCCCGGGCGTCGAGCTGGCCCGCGTAGCGGCGCTGCAGTAGCTGGGTGAAGCTCGCTACCTTCCGCAGCGGCTCCTGCAGGTCGTGCGACGCGATGTAGGCGAACTGCTCGAGCTCGGAGTTCGAGCGCTCCAGTTCCTCGGTGTGAGCCTGCAGGACGATATTGGCGTCCCGCGTCGCCGACAGCTCCTGCAAGATCCGCTCACGCATCCTGTTCACGTCCGCGGCCAGGCTAGTCACCTCCCTGGGGCCGGTCAGGGTGACCTCGTGTCCGAAGTCGCCGTCGGCTACCTGGCGGGCTTGTTCGGCCAGCCGGTGCAACGGCCTGATCGCCGTCGCCCGCAGGCCGAGCGCGAGGAGCACCACGATCGCCGCGAGGCCGACCGCGACCGCGATGAACACGATGTCCAGTACGGTCGCCGAGTCATTCAGGGTCGCGACGGCGCCGGTCCGGGCGGACAAGATCTCGGCCTGCAGTACCGCGATCTTAGCGCGCAGGGCGTCGAAGTCGGCCTTGCCAGTCAGGACGTCCGAGCTGACTACGGGCTTCCCGGTGCGGCTGACCTCGTTGATGGTCGGCACCGCATAGTGGACGCGCCAGTAGTGAGCCTGCGTGGCCACGCTTTCGAGGTCGGTCGCGGCGCTGGCCGGGAGCTGAGGGAGGATGGCCCGCAGCGCCTTGATCGCGTCCTGCTCCTCGGCCACGCCGCTGGTGTACGGGGCCAGGAAGGCCTGCTGGGCACTCAGCGCGTAGCCGCGCACGCCGGTCTCCTGGTCCAGCAGCGCGATGTCGAGCTGCTGGACCAGGAGCGCGGCGGGGTCGAGCGTATCTATCGCCCGCTGGCGGCTATCGTGCAGGTTGAGCAGCGCGATCCCGCCGGCCACGATGGCGGCCACCGAAAAGAGCAGCAGGGCCAGGACGGCGACGCCGATGATCCGGCTGAGCGGCCAGCG
>JBAUAY010000042.1:0-4158 GCA_049676235.1 Streptosporangiaceae bacterium | reverse complement strand
GCAGCAGCGCGTGGCCGGCCTGGCACAGCAGCGCCGCTGTCTGGTCCATGATCCCCGTGGGTACGCCGGCAAAGTCGTTCTCCGCTCGCCGGGCCAGGGCCGCCAGCTCACGCCGTGGCACCGGCATCTGATAGAGCTCGGTCAGCGCGAGCGCCACCGCGCACTCCAGCGCCGCCGAGGACGAGAGCCCGGCGCCTGCGGGCAGATCGGCATCGATCGCCACGTCCGCCCCGCCGGACAGGTAACCCGCCTCGCGCAGCGCCCAGGCCACTCCGGCCGGATAGGCCGCCCAGCCGTCGACCGTCCCAGGCTCCAGCGTGTCAATGGACAGAACGACCTGCTCATCGCGCGCCTGTCGGGAAGCCAACGCGATCCGCCCGTCGGAGCGGCCGGAAGCCGCGGCGTAGACTCCGGCGCCGAGGGCGAACGGCAGCACGAACACCTCGTTGTAGTCAGGGCCGCCCATGAGGTTGACCCGCCCGGGCGCGAACCAGATGCCGTCCGGCTTGCGGCCGTATTGCCGAGCGAACCACCCGCCGGCGTCCGGCGGCGCCGCCCGGTTCACTGACGCAACTGGGCCGCCGCCTGCCGCGGGTCGACGGGATCGAAGAAGACGCCGGCCCCGAATTCCGCGGCGGCGAGGTGGCGAGCTACGCCTGGAGCCCTCCGGGTCGGCATCAGATGCAGGTGGAGGTGTGCGGCGGGCCAGTCGCTCCCGTCCGTCGGCCGCTGGTGGATCCAGAGCATGTAAGGCGTATCCCGCCCCAGCAGCCGTTCCATCCGGGTAAGCGCCTCCACCAGCACCGCGCCTAGCCCGGCCCGCAACTCCGGGCCTGCCGCGGGTAGATCGGGAACGTGGCTGCGCGGGGAAAGCAGCATCTCGTACGGCCACGAGGGCGCCCACGGCACCGCCGCTTGCCAGCCTGACCGGCGGATCACCACCAGATCGTCGTCGGCGCCCTGGCACAGATCGCATTTGGCCGCCGAAAGCTCGGCTGCTACGACGGGCGGGATCATGGTAAAGGCCATGATCTGGCTGTGCGGATGATCGATCGTGGCCCCGATCATCCGCCCCCGGTTCTCGAACACGAACACGTACCTGACGTCGTCGCGTGACCCGAGCGCGGCGGTGCGCGCCGACCACAGCTCCACCACCCGGGCCGCCTGTTCCTCACCCAGGACCGGAAAAGAAGCAGTGTGATCCGGACTGTGCAAGATGACTTCGTGGCACCCGTCGGGCAGCGCAGGCCAGCGGTTCGGGAAATGCCGGACGTCATAGGGCTCCGGGGCCTCGAGCCCGCCCGGGCAGAACGGGCACCGCCCATCGGGACGATTAGGACGCTTCTGCCGCCATGGGGTGACAACCACATGCGCGCCCGTCAGCGGGTCGATCCGCAGGTCAGGGTCGCTCATGGGTTTCACCTTAAGCGAGTACGCCGGCGCCAAGTTCAGCCCAGGCCCTGGGGCGGACACGCACCGGGCTCAGAATGGTGCACCACTGTCCGTTCGGTGAGAAAAGAATTTCAATCTCCCGAGGGACGGCCGAGCTGGCTGTCGTATTTTCTGCGGGACGCGGCGATGGCGTGGCGGTGCCGTTCCGCCCACGCGGTGAGGGTGGCGAACGATTCGCTGAGCTCACGCGCGATGGGGGTGAGGCTGTATTCGACCTTGGGCGGCACGGTCGGGTAGACGGTCCGGATGAGCAGGCCGTCGCGTTCCAGCTTGCGCAGGTTGAGGGTGAGCATCCGGCGGCTGATGCCCTCGATGGTGCGCTCCAGTTCGGTGAAGCGAATGGGCCCGGCGGCAGCCGCGACGATGATGCCGATGCTCCACTTGCCGCCGATGTGGTCGAGCACCTCGTTGATCGGGCACGCCTCGTCCTGGGCCGCCATGGGCACATCGATGTTCCTCTGGGACATGAAGGTGCCTCCTTCCGCCGCCGCCATTAGTCACAGATAATAATCTCCGTTACAAATCGTGCTCTAAGGGAGGCGGATAGATGACCCAGGCCGTGCCATCGGCGCCTCCCGGTGAAGGCGCCGATGAGTTCCGGCTTGACGGGTACGTTGCCCTCGTCACCGGCGCAGGCCGGGGGATCGGGGCGGGAATCGCCCAGACCTACGCGCGGGCCGGGGCGGACCTGGTCCTGGTGGCCCGGACCGCGACCGATCTCGGCGATGTTGCTGCCGCTGTACGGGCAATGGGCCGAACGGCGCTGGTTATCCCGGCCGATCTCACCGACGTGCCCCAGGCGGTGAAGATCATCGAGCGCGTAATCGCCGAGCGCGGCAGGCTCGACATCCTGGTTAACAACGCCGGCGGTGTGATGCCCGCCAGCTACCTCGACACCACCCCCGAGGCGCTGGACGAGGCGTTCCACTTCAACGTCGCCGCACCGTTTGAACTCACCAAACGGGCCACCCCGTACCTGCTCGACAGCGGCCGCGGCTCAGTGGTCAACATCACCTCGAGAATGGACCGCCTCACCGCCCGGGGAATGGTGACCTACGGAACCGTCAAGGCCGCCTTCACCCAGCTGACCCGTCTCCTGGCGGTGGAGCTCGCGCCCGGCGTCCGGGTGAACGGGATCGCCCCTGGCGTGGTGGAAACTGACGCCCTGAAAGAGGCGCTCACCGATGAGCTGCGGACGCGGATCGTCTCGGCCACCCCGCTGCACCGGCTGAGCACGGTCACTGACGTAGCCAACGCCGCCCGGTGGCTCGCCTCACCCGCAGCGAGCTACGTCACCGGCAAGATCATCGAGATCGACGGCGGTGCCGAAGCCCCCGTGTTCCCTGACGACACGCCAGACCTCCAGCCGGCGAACAAGCGTCGAACGGTGCGCGGCCACCTCGGTGAACAGGATTGAGTGCTCGCCGAGGAGAGCCACGGCCCGTTACGCGCTGGGACTGGTACCTCATCCAGGAGCCAACCGGCAAGGTCGTCTGGTGCGAGCTGGGTGCAGAACCGCCCGATCAAGTCACCACACTGCGCCGGTTGCTGGCGGGCTTTACGGGATGAAGACCGGGCGGCGGCCTTGCTGGTCGCGTGTCCACACCTGGCCGGCAGCTGATAGCGGCACCCGCTCGATGTCAATGTAGAGCTTCCCGCTGGAAAGCAGGTCCAGCAGTTCCCTAGCGTTCGCGTGATCACGTCGGGCGGCGGCATGGTGCCGGTGCCCAGGCCGAGGACCTCCAGCCCGGCGCTGCGCAGCACCGAACCCGGCAGCGAGATGGACGAGCCCGTCATCTCACCGGCCTGGAGCAGACGGACCCGTCCGGACCCCAGGTGCGCGTCGCCCCGGTCGATCGCGCCGAGGAAGATTTCGGTGGGGCGGCCCCACAGGTAGTCCACCACCAGGTCGTACCCGCGCTTCCCGCCCGCGGCGTTGAAGGCCGCTGTCACCGCGTCGGCCGGCTGGCCGAGCTGGATCACCGCGTCCGCGCCGAGTTCTGGCAGCATGTCGAGCACCTGCTGGTTGCGCCCGGCCGCGACGATCCGAGTACTGCGCCATGGTGCCGCACCTGGAGCCGAACAGCACCGGCTGCCCGCCGGGCAGCCGGCCCGCGCCGATCACCCCGGGCACGGCGGGCAGGCCGCCGGATGCGTACTCGCCGGAGCGGACGGAGTAATGGGAGCCGTCGGCGCGGACCCGGTCGATGTTGTTCAGCGGGGCCGCCGTCACCTCGATCAGCTCCTCGCCGTCGCGCGGTACCGGCTGCGGGAACTCCTCCCACTGCGGGACCTGCCCGAAGGCATGCAGGACGGCAGCCCTCATGGCCGCATCTGGCCCTTGGCCCCGAGCCGCCCGATCCTGGCCTGCCAGGACCGCAGCACCTGCGGCTGGCGGGGCCGGTGCAGCGCATCGGGCAGGGAACAAGGAGGCGAGGCAAGGAGGCGATGCTGTGCTCTCCCGCTTGATGTTTGGCACGGCTTGGCTTGACGGTTGACACTCCGCTCAGGCGGCATCGGCTGGCGGCTGTGCGGGCTGCCAGGGTTAGAACTCGGTCTTGAGTCTTTCGATATCGCGGGTGTGCTCGCGCAGCTGCGCATAGGCGGGCCGCTCGCCGATGCGGGCTAGGGCCCAGCGGACGGCCTCGGCACGGTTGGCCGCGATTCCGGCGCTGATCAGCGTGTCCACGATTTCCAGTTCCGTTG
>JBAUAY010000041.1:0-15806 GCA_049676235.1 Streptosporangiaceae bacterium | reverse complement strand
GGCCTGTTCGGCGCGGACGATCAGTATCCGTCGCCCGAGCAGGTCAACGAGCTCGAAGAGGAGCTGAAAGCGCAGGGCAAGACGTATGAGTTCCACTCCTACGAGGGTGCGGGCCACGCCTTCTTCGCGGTGAACCGTACCGCCTACCGCCCGGAAGCCGCCGTCGACGGCTGGGAGAAGATCTTCACCTGGTTCGGCCGCTACCTGGCCTGAACCCCCGTCACCACCCGCAACAGCGGTTAGTGGGCGCTCGAGGCCGCCCAGATGTTGATGCCGGCATCCACGGCGTCGCTGTCGATCGCGGCCAGCTCGTCGTCGGTGAAGGTGCTGTGGCCGGCCGCGGCGAGGTTCTCCTCGAGCTGCGCGACGCTGCTGGCGCCGATGAGCACCGAAGTCACCCGGTGATCCCGCAGCGCCCAGGACAGCGCGAGCTGGGCCAGCGACTGGCCCCGGGACCCGGCGATCGCGGCCAGCGCACGTACGTGCACCAGCGTCCGTTCGGAAATCTGATCAGAAGACAGCGAGCCGCTCAGGCTGGCCCGCGAACCCGTCGGCACGCCGTCCAGGTACTTGCCGGTCAGCACGCCCTGGGCCAGCGGCGAGAAGGCGATGCAGCCCACGCCCTGGCCGCCCAGCACGTCGAGCAGCCCGCCCTCGATCCACCGGTTCAGCATCGAGTACGACGGCTGGTGGATTAGCAGCGGCGTGCCCATCCCCCGCAGGATGGAGATCGCGTCCATGGTTCGTTCGGCAGAATAGGAGGAGATGCCGGCGTACAGGGCCTTGCCCGACTGGACCGCGGTGTGCAGCGCGCCCATCGTTTCCTCGAGCGGAGTATCGGGGTCGAAGCGGTGCGAGTAGAAGATGTCGACGTACTCCAGGCTCATCCGGCGCAACGACTGGTCCAAGCTGGCCAGCAGGTACTTGCGCGAGCCGTGGTCGCCGTAGGGACCTGGCCACATGTCATAGCCGGCCTTGGTGGAGATGATCAGCTCGTCGCGGTACGGGCGCAGGTCCTCCCGCATGATCCGGCCGAAGTTGATTTCGGCCGAGCCATACGGCGGCCCGTAGTTGTTGGCCAGGTCGAAGTGAGTGACCCCGAGGTCGAACGCATGGCGCAGGATGGCTCGCTGATCATCGATCGGCTTGCCGTCGCCGAAGTTCTGCCACAGCCCGAGTGATATCTCTGGCAGCATGACCCCGCTGCGCCCGCAGCGGCGGTAGGGAATCTTGTTATAACGATCATCGGCAGCGACGTAGGTCATGCTGGAAAGTCTTTCACTTGACCGCGGGTCCCCACGGCGGCTGGGCCCGTGAAATCATGTTGCCGGCTGTATACGGCACGAGAGAGGACGGGCGATGTACGACGCGATGCTGGCAGAGAGCGTCACCATTATCGGGCACAACGGCGACGAGATCGAGGCGTACTCGGCCCGGACGCTCCAGGCCGGCCCGGTCGGCGGCGTGGTGGTCATCCACCACCTGCCTGGTTACGACAGGCAGACCGCGGAGTTCGCCCGGGCGTTCGCGGCCGGTGGTCTCAACGCGGTGATGCCGAACCTCTACCACCGCGAGGCGCCCGGCGCGGCCCCGGACGACGCGATGGCGGCGGCGCGGGCGTCGGGCGCGATCCCCGTCCCGGACGAGCGGATCGCCGGCGAGATGGCCGGGGCGGCGGCCTACCTGCGCGGGCTGAGCAACTCCAACGGCAAGGTCGGCGTGATCGGCCACTGCTCGGGCGGCCGGCAGTCGTTCCTGGCCGCGGTCAGCCTGCCGCTCGACGCCGCCGTGGACTGCTACGGCGGCTTCGTCGTCGAGACCCCGCCCGAGGGCCACCCGTTGCATGGTTCGCCGGCCCTGGTCGAGCGGGCCGGGGACCTGTCCTGCCCCCTGCTCGGCCTGTTCGGCGCCGAGGACCAGCACCCCTCGCCCGAGCACGTCGCCGAACTCGAAGCCGCGCTCAAGGCGCACGGCAAGACCTATGAGTTCCATTCCTACGACGGCGCCGGGCACGCCTTCATGCAGGTCGATCGGCCCAGCTACCGGCCCGAGGCCGCCGTGGACGCCTGGCAGCACATTTGGGCGTTCTTCGGCCGTTACCTGTTATCGTCCGTGGTTGGGAAGGAGTCGCAATGTGCACTTACCTGACGGAGAAGGTCTCGATCAGCGGCAGCGGCAAGGGACCATCCGGCTGGTTCCGGCTGACCGACGCTAGCGTGTATTTCGACCACCCGGTGCACGCGCAGGCGGAGCACACCCTCAACATTGACTTCCTCGATCCGGGCGCCGGCCCTTCGGCGCGGGTCGCGGTCGAGCTCACCGCGGAATCGGCCCGGGCCCTGGCCAAGGCGATCCAGGCCACCCTGGATTCGGCACCTCCCGGGTTGTGTTAGCCGGGGGCGACCTCCTTGGGGAGGCCTCCGCCCCCCCGGACCCTGGGGAACCTGCGGGAATGTCAGTGCCTCGTGCCACTATCCATGTAGGCCCCCGCGCAGGGTGGCACACGCGGGATGGAGGCGGCAGGGAATGCGGTTCATCGTCGATCGGGACGCGCTGGCTGAGGCAGTCGCCTGGGTCGCGCGCTCGCTGGCATCGCGCCCCGTGCTGCCTATCCTGTCGGGGCTGCTGCTCGAGGCGTCCTCGGACGGCCTGACCCTCTCTTGCTTCGACTACGAGGTGTCGGCCCGGATCCAGGTGGACGCCGAGGTCGCCGAAGCGGGCACCGCGCTCGTGCCCGGCCGCCTGCTGGCCGAGATCACCAGGAGCCTGCCGTCGCTCCCGGTCGAGGTGGATCACGAGAAGGATGACGTCACCGTCACCTGCGGCCCGGCGTCCTTCACCCTGGTAACCCTCCCGGTCAAGGAGTATCCGCGGCTGCCTGAGCTGCCCAGGCTGGCGGGTACCGTCGATGGCGGCGTGCTCGCCACGGCGATCGGCCAGGTCGCGCCCGCAGCCAGCCGCGATGACACGCTGCCGGTCATCACCGGGGTGAACCTCGAGATCGACGGCGACACCATCAGGCTGGTGGCGACCGACAGGTACCGGCTCGCCATCCGCGAGTTCGGCTGGAATCCCGCCCGCCCGGGCTCTCGCGCCACGCTGCTCGTGCCGTCGAAGACGCTGTCCGACGCCGCGCGGATGATGACGCCGGGCGTTCTGGTCCGGATCATGATGCGCGGCGAGCCGGGCGCGGGGACTACCGGCGCGAACTCGGGAGACTCGCTGCGCGCGGCCGACGCGATGATCGGGTTCGAGTCGGGCGGTCGGCGGCTCACCACCCGCCTGATCGCGGGGGAGTACATCAAGTACATGTCCAGGTTTCCCGAGGGCTTCGGCAGCCGCGGGGACATGCCGGCCGTCCCGCTCGCGGAAGCGGTCAAACGGGTGGCGCTGGTCGCGGAGCGGGGCAGCTCGGTGCGGCTGTCATTCGGGCACGGGAGGGTCACCATCGAGGCAGGCACCGAGGGGCAGGCGCGGGCGAGAGAGACGGTCGCCGCCGACTTCGTCGGCGAGGAAACCGCGATCGCGTTCAGCCCGCACTACCTGATGGACGGCCTCGGCGCGGCCCTGATCGCGGCCACCGGCGCCTCGCCCGCCGCGGACAAGTCCCACAACAGCGACAAGGGCCAGAACAGCGACAAGGGCCAGAACAGCGACAAGGCGCAGAATTCCGAGAAGACAGCGTCCATCCCCGACGAGGCGCGGATCCGCCTGCAGTTCACCAGCCCGACCAAGCCCGCCCTGATCACCGGCAGCCCCGGGCCTGGCGACGACTCCGCGCCGGACTACCGCTACCTGGTCGTCCCGCTGCGCGCCCTGGCCAGCGCCTGATCGGCTAAGGGTTACCCCCGGGCGGCGGGAAGTGCGGATACTGCGGGGGGAAGTAGGCGTGCCGGGACATCCAGGCCATGATCAGTATCCAGGTGGCCAGGGCGAAGAGCAGCATCGCGAAGACGAGGAACCGGCCCGCGTCCGGCGCCGGGTCCGGGACCGCGGCCTCAGCGCGGGTGACCTTGCGCGGCCGGGGGAGGTCAGCCATCAGGCCGTCGATCTGACGCTGGGTCTTGGCGGTGAGCGCGGCATCGATCCGCTCAGTCAGCTCGTCGAACGTCAGCCGGCCCGCGACGAAGTGCTCACGCAACTGCGTCATGGCGACGTCACGCTCCGCATCGCCGATCCTGAGGTTGTAGTCGTACCGCGTCCGGTCGGGCACGTGCCAACCCGGTACCAGTTCTTCGCGCGGGGGCACCGCGTCGGGATCCTCGTCTATCATTCCGGTTCGGACGTCATATCGCCTTGTCATCGGCTCCCAGAATTCGCCAGGCCGGCTGCCTCACACTCCAACGATAAGTCGCGCCGGCCCGGCGCGGAACCCGCAGGTACCGATTATCCCTAGCGGCGTCGTCCGCGGGGGCCCCTGGAACCCCGCGGCCCGCCGTAGCCACGCCGCCTTCCGAACCCGAACAACCGCTTGACCAGCGCCAGCGCCGCGAAGAACAGGATAATCGCCAGCGGCCTTTCACCACCGCCGAGACCGAAGAGGAAGACGCTGCCGAGAATCAGGACGAGCCAGACCAGGCCCATCAGCGGCGCGAAGGCGTTGCGCTGCCCGCACCGCCGCTGATTTCCCTGGCTGCCTCCCCATCCGCCGTTGCCGTAGTCCTGACCCGGCTTAGTGGCCATCGGACCCGGCCAGGCCGGTCCCTGCCACGCGGTACCTCCGTACGGCATGTCAGCGGCCGGCCGCGTGGCCTGCGGGAGGTCACGCATCACGGTGTTCAGGTCAGCCTTGGTCTTGGCCGCGAACGCCTGATCCAGGCGCTCGTTCAGTTCCTCGAGCGTCAGCCGCCCGTCGGCATAGTGCTCACGCAGCTGAGCGGTGACCGCGTCACGATCAGCGTCCCCGACCCGCACGTTAAATCCCGTAGCCATCGTGCCCTCCGTAGCCAGAACGGGGAATCCCGAGTACCTAGCACGATATATCGCGAGACATCGGACAGCAAGCTGAGTGGCCAGACGCGTATCAACCAAGCGCAAATGCCCTCCGGTTAAGTGCAGTTTCACGGGGCTAGCGGCAGGGAGGGGCCATCATGCGCCAGTCGCTCCAGCAGGTATGGCCAGAACGCGGCCACGGGGGGCTAGGGTCGGCCGCAATAGGGGGGATAGTCCCGCTGAAGTCGGGAGCTACCACCGTTGGAACGCGTCCGGCCCCTTCGTACGGTGGACGAACTATCGGGGTCCCCACCTGGCGCCAGCGGGCGCCGCAGGCTACGTTCCGGCAGCGTGTCGCCGGCTGGCGGGCGCGCAACTGGCGCCGCGCCGTGCTGGCCTGGTTCGTGCTGTCCCTGATCATCATGGCCGTCTCGGCCGAACCCGCGACGGACTTCCCCAAGGCCCAGGCCGGTTCGGTGCCTGCCGTGCGGATGGTCCTGCACGTGGCGGGCGGGCTCACCGTGGCCGGCGTCCCCATGCTGCTTATCGCCCTGCCCTGAGGCCGGCGTCGCTCCGCCGATGCGGCCAATCGTGGCGAGTGCCGTACCCCGCTCGCTAGAGTCAGCTGCAAAGCAGCGGGACGATAAGGCGGAGGCCAGCATGACGAGTTCTCTTGTGAGCATCGGGTCCGGTGACCATCACGTGCTGGTCGTGCACGGCTGGTTCGGCTCGGCCCGCGGCTGGGGCTCGCTGCCGGACTTCCTGGACCGCTCGGCCTACACCTACGCCTTCATGGACCTGCGCGGTTACGGCGGCCGCAAGCAGGTCGCCGGCGAGTTCACCATCGAGGAGGCCGCGGCCGACGCGATCACCCTCGCCAATGAGCTCGGCTGGGACCGGTTCTCGGTGATCGGGCACGCGATGGGCGCGAAGGTAGCCCACCAGATGCTGCTGCAGGCCCCGGACCGGGTAGGCAAGCTGATCGGCCTCAACGCGGTGCCGGCCACCGCGGTGCCGATGGACGAGCAAGGCTGGGAGCTGTTCTCCGGCGCGCCGGGCAACGCCGCCAACCGGGCGGCGATCATCGACTTCACCACCGGCAGCAAGCTGACCAAGACCTTCATCAATTACGTGGTCCGGCACTCGCTGGAGAACTCGACGGTGGAAGCATTCGCCGTGTACCTGCAGGCCTGGGCCAAGTCGGATTTCTCCGACCAGGTCAAGACGGACACCAGCACCCCGGTCAAGCTGATCGTGGGCGTGAACGACCCGGTCGCGTCCGCCGACATGATGGAACACACCTGGCTGGTCTTCTTCCCCGAGGCCGAGATGACCATCCTCCCCGACGCCGGGCACTACCCCATGTTCGAGTCGCCGGTATCGCTGGCCACCTCCATCGAGGAGTTCCTCGGGCGCGCATGACGACGGCGGCTAGCCCGGCCCGGCCGGACACCGAGGTCGTCTTCGACCCCGCGACCTACACCGGCGGCGTACCCTTCGAGGCCCTGGCCCGGCTGCGCCGTGACACCCCGGTGGCGTGGGTGCCCGAGACCCCGGTCCTGGGCTGGCCGGAAGGTCCCGGCTTCTGGCTGGTGCTCAGGCACGCCGACGTGGAATCGGTGCTGAGGCGGCCGGAGCTGTTCTCCTCCGCGCTCGGCGCGACCCAGATCCGGGATCCGGCCACGCCGCAGGCGCTGAGCTACGTCCGGCGGATGATGCTGAACATGGACCCGCCGGAGCACTCCCGGCTGCGGCGGCTGCTGAGCCGGTCGTTCACGCCGCGGGCGGTCGCCCAGCTCGAGGACCGCATCCGCGGCCACGCCCGGGCCATCGGCGATCGCGTGTTCACCGGCCCGCGGGGTGAATGCGACTTCGCCAAGGACGTGGCCGCCGACCTGCCGCTGCTCACCCTGGCCGACGTGCTGGGCGTGCCCGCGCAGGACCGCTGGCTGCTGTTCGACTGGTCCAACCGGGTCATCGGCTACCAGGACCCTGACTACGCCTCCTCGGCCGAGTTCGACCCGGCCAGCGGCACGCCCATGGCCCGCGAGGCGCTGTCGGTCCGGCCGGTCCCGGACGCCGACGGCCGGATGCCCGACCCGCGCACCCGGGCGGGCATGCCGGACCTGTACGCCTACGCTCACCTGCTGGCCGAAACCAAACGGCGCCATCCGGGGGACGACGTGATGTCGATCCTGCTGGCTCAGGCGGACGAGGGCGGCGGACAGGTGTCGGCGGCCGAGTTCGAGAACATGTTCTGGCTGTTCGCCGTGGCCGGCAACGAGACGCTGCGCAACGGCCTGCCCGGCGCGTGCATCGCGCTGCTCGAGTGTCCGCAGGCCCAAGATGAACTGCGGGCCGACCCGGCTCTGCTGCCCGTCGCGGCCGACGAGATGCTGCGCTGGTGGACACCGGTGATGACGTTCCGCCGGACCGCGGCCGCCGACTCCGAGCTCGGCGGCCAGCAGATCCGCGCCGGAGACAAGGTGGTCGTCTCGTTCACCTCGGCCAACCGGGACGACGCCGTCTTCGCCGACCCCGGCCGCTTCGACATCCGCCGTCGCCCCAACCCGCACCTGGTGTTCGGCCACGGCCCGCACTTCTGCCTGGGCGCCCACCTGGCCCGCACCCAGATGCGCGCCCTGTTCGCCGAGGTGCTGGCCCGCACGTCCGCCCTCGGCTACGCTGGGTCACCGTCCTACCTGCGCTCCAACTTCCAGCGCGGGGTGAAACGGCTCCCGGTTGCCTGGACCGCCTGACCGGTCCCGGTTCACCGCCCCCGGGGGGCTTGGATGCGTCGTTTCTTCCGAACGGACCCAGGTGCTTGCCTCCGGCTACCTCCCGTCCACCGGATGGAAGATGGCGGCCCGAGTATGTGAAGCTTGACACCGTGATCGCACTGGACGTAGGGAGTGACGAGTGAGGTGCGGACAGTGCGGTGCGCCTTTGGGAGAGGGCGACCGGTTTTGCGGGGATTGCGGCGCTCCGGTGGGCGCTTGCCCATCGTGTGGTGAGCCGCTTACTCCCGGCAAGCGCTTTTGCCGTGCCTGCGGGGTGGCGGTATCGGATGCCGCAGGTGTGCCGTCGGCGGCTCTTCCCAGGGCGGCCGCTGAGAGCTCTGCGAGGCGGGGCGGGGAACCGGTGGCGGAGCGTCGGGTGTGCTCGGTGCTGTTCTGCGACGTCGTCGGTTTCACCCCGTTGTCCGAAGCGCAGGACCCCGAAGCGGTCCGGGAGCTGCTGTCCCGCTATTTCGGGGTGGCGCGGACGGTGATCGGCCGTTATGGCGGGGTGGTGGAGAAGTTCATCGGGGACGCGGTGATGGCGGTCTGGGGGACCCCGGTGGCTTCCGAGGGGGACGCGGAGCGTGCGGTGCGGGCCGCGCTGGACCTGGTGAGCGCGGTGGCCGCGATGGGCGCCGAGGCGGGGGTGCCGGAGCTGGCCGCGCGGGTGGGGGTGGTGACCGGCGAGGTGGCCGTCACTTTGGGCGCGGTGGGTGAGGGGATGGTGGCCGGAGATGCGGTCAACACCGCGGCCCGGGTGCAGTCGGCGGCCGAGCCGAGGCAGGTGCTGACCGACGCGGCGACGCAGCGTCTGGCGGGCACCGCGGTCGGGTTCGCCGATGCCGGGGAGCACCGGCTGAAGGGCAAGGCGGAGCCGGTGCGGCTGTGGCGGGCGACCCGGGTGCTGTCGGCGGTGGGCGGCGTCCAGCGGGTGGATGGGCTGGAGGCGCCGCTGACCGGCCGGGACGCGGAGTTGCGCACGATCAGGGAGCTGTTCCACGCGGCCGCGGACCGCCGGGTGCCGCGGCTGGTTCTGGTGTCGGGTCCGGCCGGGGTGGGGAAGTCCAGGCTGGGCTGGGAGTTCGAGAAGTACGCCGATGGCCTGGTGGAGGACATCTGGTGGCACCGGGGCCGGTGCCTGTCCTACGGGGAGGGGGTGGTGTTCTGGGCGCTGGCGGAGATTGTCCGGCAGCGGCTGGGGATCGCCGAGGAGGATTCCGCCGAGGGTGCCGCGGGGAAGCTGGCCGCCGGGGTGGACCGGTTCGTCGTTGATCCGGGTGAGCGGGCTTATGTCGGTGTGCGGCTGGGTCGGCTGCTCGGGGTGGCCTTCGGCGGAGATGGCGGGGCCGCGCTATCACGGGAGGAGCTGTTCGCCGGGTGGCGGCTGTTCTTCGAGCGCCTAGCCGCGGTGCAGCCGGTGGTGCTGCTGATCGAGGACGCCCAGTACGCCGATACGGGCCTGCTGGATTTCCTTGATCATCTCATCGACTGGTCCCGCGACCTGCCGGTCTATGTGCTGGTGTTCGCCCGGCCGGAACTAGGCCAGGCCCGGTCCGGGTTCGGGGCCGGGCGGAACCGGATCACGCTGACGCTGGACCCGCTCGATCCGGCGTCGGTGGATCAACTGGTGGACGCGCTGGTGCCTGGGATGCCGGTGGCGGCGCGTGCAGCGATCAGCGGTCAGGCGCAGGGTGTGCCGTTGTTCGTGGTGGAGACGGTGCGGTCGCTGATCGACCGGGACATCGTGCAGCCCGTGGACGGGGTCTACCGGCTGACTGGCGATATTGGGGAGCTGGCGGTGCCGGACAGCCTGCACGCGCTGCTGGCCGCCCGGCTGGATGCCCTGGATCCCGATGTGCGGCGGCTGGTCGCCGACGCCGCGGTGCTGGGCACCACGTTCCCGGTCGAGGCCCTGATCGCGGTGTCCGGGCGGGACGAAGACGCCGTGCGGGTGGCGCTGACGGACCTGGTGCGCCGCGAGGTCCTGTCGGTGTCCGCCGACCCGCTGTCTCCGGAGCGGGGCAGCTATCAGTTCGCCCAGGAAATGCTGCGGCAGGTCGCCTACGACACCCTCTCCCGGCGGGACCGCAAGACCCGCCACCTGGCGGTCGCGGCGCATTTGCGCACGGCCTTCGCCGGCGACGGCGAAGAGATGGCCGACGTGATCGCGCGGCACTACCTGGATGCCCTGCACGCCGTCCCGAATGATCCCGACACCGCCCAGATCCGCGGCCAGGCCATCACCGCCTTGATCCGGGCCGCCGAGCGCGCCCAGCGCACCGGCGCCCCCGCTCAGGCCGCCACCAGCTACGCGGCCGCGGCCGCCGAGCTGACCCTCACCGATATCGCAGCTGGGCCGCTGGATGCCGCGGACGAGCCGTCCCATGCCGGAATGCTGTGGGAACGCGCTGCGCAATCCGCTGCCGCCGCCGCAGACTTTACCGCCGCAGTCCGGTATGCCGACCACGCCCACGATTATTACCGGAAGCTCGGCCAGGACCGGACGGCCGCCCGAACCCAGGCCGTCGCCGGGCGCGCGCTGCGCACCTGGGGCCGTCACGCCGAAGCCCGCGAACGGCTCACCGCCGCGGTGAAGGTCCTGCGCGCGGATCCCGACACCGACACCGTCCGTGCCCTGGAGGAACTCGCGGCGCTTGAGGTGTTCGCCGGCTCACCCGATGCCGACCGGCTTACGGCCGAAGCGCTCATCCTCGGCCAGGCCCTCGGCGTCGGCTCCGAGCAGCTCGCCGGCCTGTTCCTGACCCGCGGGATCTACCTCTGCACGGCCGGGCGGCGTCCCGAAGGAGTCGCCTTTTTCCGCGAGGGCGCGCGGCTCGCTACCCAGTCCGGCGACAACATCATCGTGGGCCGCGCGCTGCTGAACCTGTCGGACGGGCTGGCGGCCATGGATCCCGCAGCGGCGGCCGAGGCCGCCCGGACCGCCGCCACGCACCTGCGCCGGGCCGGCGCCCGGGATCACCTGGCCATTGCCATCACCAACCTGTTTCAAGCACTGCTCCTGCTCGGCGACTGGGATGCCGCCAAGGCCGAGCTCGACCAGGCCGTGGGCCCTGACGGGCTGGCCGATGACTACCTCACCTCCAATCTGGGCTGGCTGACGGCACTGCGCGGCGACGCCGCGACCGCCGGAACCCTGCTGGCCGACCTGCGTGACCTGCGCGCTAGCGAGGATCTCCAGGACAAGTCGCTGATCAGCGTCGTGGAGGCCTTCACCGCGGCCGCCCGCCGCCAGCATGAGGACGCGCTCAGCCACGCGCGCGCGGCGCTGGCTTATGCGGACGCCCTGGGGATCAGCTTCGAGACCTTGCGCTGGGGCTGGCCGTTGGCCGCGCGCGCCGCCTTCGAGCTGCGGGACACCGCCGCTACCCGCGAGCTGATCGCCATGCTCGACTCCTACCAGCCCGGACATGTCGCCGTCATGCTGCGGGCCGAGCGGGACCTGGCCCGAGCCCGGCTGGCCGACAGCGACGGCGACCAGGCCGCCGCGTCAGCCTTCGCCGCCGCGATCACCGGGCTGCGCGAGCACTCTACGCCCTACCACCTCGCACACGGCCTGCTCGACCACGCCGAATACCTCACCCGCCAGGGCGATGCCGAGGCCGCCGCCCTGGCCATCGCGGAAGCCCGTACCATCGGTAACGGCCTGCGCTGCCAGCCGCTGCTCGACCGCGCCGACACGATGGAGGACGCGAGGACCCGGATACGGGCCTAGGCCGCTTGCCTCACACGTCAAGGACCTGTCCTTCCGCGGCTACGGCTACGGAGACCGGTGCTGTCCTGAATCCGTGCGCTACCTGGTCGAGCGCATCGTCCGTGCGGTCCGGTTGGTGGTGGAACAACACCACCTGCCGGGCAGCGGTCCGCTGAGCCAGGCATACCGCGTAGTCGGCGGCGGCGTGGCCGAACGCGGCCTGGTCCGCTAGTTCCCCGGCCAGCAGCTGGGCGTCGTGTATCAGCACGTCTGCACCAGCGGCCAGCTCCACGGCCCCGGCGTGATATTCACCCCATCCGTCTGGCCCGGGTCCCAGCGCGGTCGGGCAGTGATCGGTGACGTAGGCGACGGCAGACCGTCCGTCACTGATCCGGTAGCCGAGCGTCCGGCCTCCCTTGTGCGGGATCTCGCGTGCCTCGACGGTGAATCCGTCAGCCCGGATCTGGCCGGGCGATATGGTGCCGAAGGTCCAGCTGCCGCGCAGCTGGCCGGGCCCGATGGGGAAGTGCGGGGGAGACATCGCCCGGGCCAGCACCTGTTCGGCGCGGCTGCCATCTTGCTGGTCCGGTAGCAGCAGAGTGACCCTGGCGTCGTCGCGGTCAGCGGCGCGGAAGAAAGGTAGTCCCTGGGTGTGGTCCCAGTGCAGGTGGGTGAGCAGGATGGTCCCGCTGAACGGCAGGCCGGCCAGCAACGCGGTGACCTTGCGGATCCCGGTGCCGGCGTCGAGGATGAGCGTAGGCGGCGCGGTATCGTCGCGGGCCACGGCCACGCAGGAGGTGTGGCCGCCATACCGGACGAAGTCCGCGCCGGGAGCCGGGGTCGACCCACGGACACCGCAGAAGTGCAGACGCACCGGTCAAGCCTAACGAGCGTGTTCGCGCCAGTCCTCGTGTACTCGGTGCTGTTCCGTCGCCTGGACCCCTGACCTGCCCGGCGCCCGCGACCACCATCGGAATGTCAGTGGGTACCGCTAAGTTGGAGTGGGGCAGATTCGGTGATGGGAAAGGCCTTGGTCACGTACGAATCAAAGGGCCAGGCCGCGCAGCGGCCGGCTGAACGGCGGCGGGCGGAACTCGGCGACTTCCTGAAGGCACGGCGGGCCCGGCTCAGCCCGGCCGACTTCGGCATGCCGCCTGGTTCCCGGCGTCGTACGCCGGGACTGCGGCGCGAGGAAGTGGCGCTCCTGGCCGGCGTCGGCGTCACCTGGTACACCTGGCTGGAACAGGGCCGCGAGATCAACGCCAGCACCCAGGTCCTCGACGCGGTGGCCAGCACCCTCCGGCTGGACCGGGTGGAAAGGGAACACCTGTACCGGCTGGCCGAGGCGACGCCGCTGCGCACCGAATGCCTGCGCCAGGCTGCGCCCGACACCATCCGCGAGATCGTCCATTCGCTTGACCCGCTTCCGGCGTCCTTGATCAACAGCCGGTTCGACATCCTGCTGAGCAATGGGGCTTCCGAGGAACTGTTCTGGGAGTGGCACTCGCTGCCGTGCGTCCACAAGAACACCCTGTGGTGCTGCGTCACCGAGCCGGCCGCCCGGGGCAACCTCCAAGAGTATGACGCGCACGTCCGCTACCTGGTGGCACGATTGCGCTCCGCGTACAGCAGGCATATCGGCGATCCGGACTGGGAGGAGGACATCCGCCGGCTGGCCAGCCTAAGCCGCGAGTTCGCCGAGCTCTGGGCCCGGCACGAGGTGGCCGATTCCGAGTCGCGGACCCTCACCTATCGGCACCCGCGGGCCGGGACGCTGAGCCTGGTCGTGAGCGAGCTTAACGTGCCGGACATGCCCGAGGCGCGCATCGTGGTCTACACACCGCGGGACGAGGAAACGCGGGCCAGGATGCCGCTGACCCGCCGGACCGCGGCCCCCGGGCCGGTCGCCGGGTTAGCCCCCGACCCGGGAGAAGTTTGGCTAGGTCTTCCGCCAGGCGCCATCGACGTGTTATACGGTTGGGGATGCAAACGGTTGCAGCGTCGGCTGTCGTGGGCCGGGCAGGAAGCATGGTGACTAGCAAGTACGAGGCGCGGGTACCGGAGGGTGTCGATACCACCCGGCCGAGCATCGCCCGCATCTACGACTACTTGCTTTTCGGCAAGGACAACTTCGCCGTCGACCGCGCCGCGGCGGACAAGCTGATGGAATCGCGGCTCGACCCGAGACGGCTTGCCCTGGCGAACCGCGGATTCCTCCGCCGCGCCGTGCGCTTCCTCGCCAAGCAGGGCGTCTCACAGTTCCTTGACCTGGGCAGCGGCCTGCCCACGTCGCCAAGCGTGCACGAGGTCGCGCGCGACGTCGACCCGGGGGCGCGGGTCGTATACGTGGACCACGATCCGATGGTGGTGGTCCACAACGACGCATTGCTCGCGACGCGAGACGGCGTGATCACCATCCGGGCGGACGTGCGCGACCCGGACGCCGTGCTCGGAAACCATGCGCTGGCCGCCTGCCTCGACTTCGGCCAGCCCGTCGCGGTCCTGCTGCTGAGCCTGCTGCACTTCATCGGCTGTGACGAGGACGCACCCGGCATCATCGCCAGGTTCCGCCAGCGCTTGGCGCCCGGCAGCTACCTGGCCATCTCCCTCGGCACCTCGGACGGCGCCGACCCTGAGATGCTCGCCGAGGCCACGCAGACCTACGCGGGCGCCCGGATGCCGTTCACGCTCAGATCGCGCACCCAGATCATGGACCTCTTCGACGGCTTCGACCTGGCCGAGCCCGGCCTGGTCCCGCTGCCCGAATGGCGGCCGGACTTCAACACCGACCGCACGCCGCTGAACGGTCCCACCGTGGGCGCCGTGGCCCGGCTCGCGGCTTGACCGCCCGGATCAGTTCAGGAAGTAGCTGCTGCCGCCGGACTCGGGGTTGGTAACCATGGCGATAACCGTGACCGTCCCGGCGTTGGCGAATTTCAGCCGCAGCATGATGTCCTTGCCGTCGTGCATGGCGCCCGCGCCGGTGATCAGCAGGTGGGATGAGTCCGGGTTGAGCAGCGTCATCGAGTTAGCAGGAACGGCGATGTCCGGCACGGTGCGCATGGTCAGGGTGCCCGCATGCTGCGCCACCGGGGCGCGCAACTGGACCGTGCCGCCCACGCTGGTCTGCACGGAGATCAGCTTGTCGGCCCGGCCGTTGTTACGGATGTCCAGGTACGCGACCGTGGTACCCGGCGTCGTCGGCTGCGGCACGTATGCGCTGGCCACGACGATCGACGACGCGGCGTTGGCCGACGCGCACCCGGTCACCGCGAGCGCCGCCAGCAACGCCGCGCCCGCGACCGGTAGAACCGACCTCAGTCTGCGCATGGTCACAGGCTACCGCCCGGAAAATCCCACCGTCAGCCGCGGTCGATAGCGGTGCCGAGCAGGCCGAGCGGCGGGGAACCAAGGTCCAGCATCGCCTTGTGGAAACGCTGCAGCGTGAAACCGGCGCCCCAGTCCTTCCTGGCGCGTTCGCGGAGCTTGAGGATCTCCAGCTTGCCCCAGGTGTACCGGCCGTAGGTCGGGTCGAAGGTAGCCCGCCGGGCCTCGGACAGCGCCGCGGACCCGGACAGGTGGGTATCCGCCTCGAACCGGCGCGCCGCGTCCTCGATCGTCATCCCGGCCGTGTGCACGCCGATGGCGCACGCCAGCCTGGTCACCCGCACCAGCGCCTCGAGCCAGATCCCGATCGCGATCCGCGGGTCGTCGGCGCCGAACCCTTCCTCCACGCAGAGTTCCTCGCCGTAATGCGCCCAGCCCTCGATGAACGCGCTGGATTGCAGCGTGCGCCTGACCTCCGAGCTCAGGTGCCGCAGCGCGCGGCCGTGCGAGAAGTGCCCGGGCGCCACCTCGTGCACGGTGATGCCGGGCAGCGTCGTGTAACTGAACACCTCCAGCCACTCCTCTTGCTCACGTTCCGGCCAGAATTCCTCCGGCGGGGTGATGTGGTACCACGAAGGGCCTTCCGGCTCTCCGGGCGCCGCCCACGACATCATCGCCATCGCCCACCGCCGTGACTCGGGCGCGAGACCGACCAGGCACACGCCGTCGTGGTAGGGGACCAGGTCATGGTCGCGAGTGAACTCGATGGCCCGCTCGGTCCACAACCGGGCCGCGTCGATCACCCCGGCGCCGTCGGGGTGGTCATGGACCAGGTCGCGGGCCACGTCAAGCGCGGGTCGGACCCTTTGCCCCGATTCCAGCCGAGCGCACCCGTCGGCGACTAGGGCGTGCAGCCGGTCCCGTTCGGCGTCGGCTTGCTCAGCCAGCCTGCCCAGGTCAACCGGCAGGGCCTCGGCGCTGCCCATCAGGGCGGCGAGCCCGGCCCCGCCGAGCGCCGGATCGGGATCGCCGTCCGCCGCCGCGCGTTCCACGTG
>JBAUAY010000040.1:0-1913 GCA_049676235.1 Streptosporangiaceae bacterium | reverse complement strand
ATGGCCGCCGTCACCGACCTGGTCTTCGTCGCGCTGGTGGGGATCGTGGACCCGCTGCGCACCGAGGCCAAGGACGCGGTCCGCGCCGCGCTGGGCGCCGGGGTCGACGTGCGGATGATCACCGGCGACCACACCGTAACCGCCCGCGCGATCGCCGACGAGCTCGGCCTGGGACCTGGCGTGATCACCGGCACCGAACTGCAGCACCTGTCCGATACCGAGGTGATCGAGCGGCTTCCCCGGCTGCACGTGTTCGGCCGGGTGGCACCGGAGGACAAGCTGCGGCTGGCCAAGCTCATGCAGCAATCCGGCGATGTGGTCGCGATGACCGGCGACGCGGTCAACGACGCCGCCGCGCTCAAGCAGGCCGACGTCGGCGTGGCCATGGGCAGCGGCTCGGAGGTAACCAAGCAGGCCGCCAAGATCGTGCTGACCGACGACAACTTCGCCACCCTGGTCCAGGCCGTCGACCTGGGCCGCGACATCTACCGGCGGATCTCCACCTACATCAAGCTGCAGCTGACCATCTTGTCCTCGGTCCTGCAGCTGATGGTGTACGCCACCATCTTGAACATCAACGGCGGCGTTGCCCTGTTCCCGCTCCAGCTGCTGTTCTGTAAGTTCTTCGTGGTCATCACCGTGGTGATCGGGTTCATCGTCGACGTCCCCGACCCCGGGGTCATGCAGCGGCCGCCGCGCAAGCCCGGCACCAAGATCGTCACCACCCCCCAGATCATCCGCTGGTTCGTCACCGGGTTCGTGGTCGCCGCCACCGCCCTGTCCGTGCTCGAATGGGGCCCCGGCAAGCCGAGCACCACGGTCGCGTCGGTCAACATGACCATGGCCTTCGCCATCGTCTCGTTCAGCGCGGTCAACATCGGCCTGGTCATGCGGCGCGAACGCCAGGCACCCTGGTCCTCGCCGGTGTTCCCCTACCTGGGCTGGATCATCCTGGGCTGGATCCTCACCTGGGCCGCCGTCGAACTCGGCATGCTCCAGCGCCTGCTCGACACCACCTCGCTCAGCGGACGGCAGTGGGTCGTGGTGCTCGCCCTGTCGCTGATCGCGCCCGCGTTCGTCGCCGTGGACAAGTTCATCCAGCTGCGACGCCAGAGCAAGACCCTCGCCCCGGAAGGCCGCTGACCGGCGATGACCGACAAGAGAACCGTCAGCACGGAGTGCCCTCCCCGGGTTTCAGCGAGATATGGGCCGAACGAGGACGGTATCCCGGATCGCCCCCTGCGAGCGGCACCTAGGACGAGTCGGCCCCGGCGGTCAGCCGCCGCCCCGTCCAACGGAAATCCTCCCGCTATCGAGACAACGAGGTGATCAGAAATGCCGTTCGGAGTGAATTCTGAGGTGGGCAGGCTGCGCCAGGTGATGGTGCACCGGCCGGGCCTGGAGCACACCCGGCTGACCCCGTCGAATGCCGCGGAGCTGCTGTTCGATGATGTGCTGTGGGTGGCGCGGGCGAAGGCCGAGCATGACATGTTCTGCGAGGCGATGCGGGACCGCGGGGTGGAGGTGTTCGAGGCTGAGGACCTGCTGGCCCAGGCGCTGGCCAGCGCGCAGGCGCGGGAGTGGGTGTGCGGGCACATCCTGAACGAGCGGGAGGTCGGCATCACCGCGGCGGCGCGGGCGGCGGAGTGGGTGGAGTCCGCGGAGCCGGCGGCGGTGGCGGAGTTCCTGATCGGCGGGATCACCAAGACCGACGTCCAGCGGGACGTGGGCCTGGTGTGGGAGTCCGCTGACCCGACGTCGATGCTGCTGCCGCCGCTGCCGAACTTCTTGTTCCAGCGCGATCCGTCGTGCTGGATCTACGACGGCGTCACGATCAACCCGATGACCAAGCCGGCCCGTAAGCCGGAGACCATGATCATGGAGACCATCTACCGGTTCAGCCCGATGTTCGC
>JBAUAY010000039.1:0-3786 GCA_049676235.1 Streptosporangiaceae bacterium | reverse complement strand
TGCCGGGCCGCACCGGACGCCGGATGAGGGCCGGCTCGTCACCGTTGACCACGGTGCCGTGGCCGCCAGAGGACGGGGAACAAGAGGTGACGGTACCGATGCAGTGGCGCGATGCCACCGTCGGCGGCCAGGACTCTACAGAGCTGAGCCTGGTCCTGCCGTGCACGGAGGATCCGGAGCTGTTCTTCGCCGAGTCTCCGCAGGACGTGGAGCAGGCGAAGGCGATGTGCCGGGGATGCCGAGCCAGGCTGGCCTGCCTGGCCGGGGCGCTGGAGCGCAGGGAGCCCTGGGGCGTCTGGGGCGGCGAGTTGCTGATGAGCGGCGCGATCGTGCCGCGTAAGCGCCCTCGCGGACGTCCTCGCAAGGACGTTGTCACGATCGGGGCCAACGCCTAGGCCGCTGCAATCCGGGCGGTAAGTGGGCCGGTCACCTCCTCGCGGCCTTGGCTGCGCATCCCCTACCTCTCGCAGCCCTGAGCCCGGCTGGAATGTCAGACCTGCCGGGCACTATGGGACAGGCCGGTTACTCGAGGGGTGGGTGCAGTGCCGATCAGCATCGGGGTCTCATTTCCTGAATCGATCGTGCCCGGAACGCCGCTGCCGGACATCGCGGGCCTGGCCGGGCTCGCAGAACAGGCCGGCCTAGACGGCGTGTGGGTGGGTGACCGGCTGGCCACCGGCGAGCTTTCCGTGCTGGACAGTGGCCTTAGCCTCGCCGTGGCGGCTGCGGTCACCAGCAGCATCGCGGTCGGGTACGCGATCTACGTGCCGTCGCTGCGGCCGCTGGCGTGGGCCGCCAAGCAGGTCGCCACCTTGCAGCACATCGCGGGCGGCCGCCTGCAGCTCGGCGTGGCCCTCGGCGGTGGCGGCGACGCGGAGTACCTGGCCGCCGGTTTCCGCCGCTCGGACAGGGCCAGGCGAACCGATGAGTTCCTCGCCCTGCTGCCCGGCATGCTCGCCGGCCAGCCGCTCCCTCACGGGTCCGGCGCCTCCGGCGGCGTCGCGATCCGGCTCCTGCCGGCGGTGCCGGTGCCGCCATTGTGGATCGGCGGGACTTCCCTTCCGGCGTTGCGGCGCGCCGTCAGGTTCGGCGACGGCTGGCTGTCCGGGCTGCAGACGCCGCGCGAGTTCGCGGCCAGCCGCCAGCGGCTGTTCGAGCTTTCCGACGAGGCCGGGCGGTCCAGGCCGCTGACCGGCATCGGCTTGCACGCGGCGATCGGCACCGGTTCCGGCCGAGACCTCGCCGAGGTGACGGCCGGGATGATGCACTCCATGTACGGCGTGCCGGCCGCCCGCGCCCGCGAGGTCGCGATTGCCGGGACCCCCGCCCAGGTGGCGTCCCAGCTCGCCCGCTATGTGGAGGTCGGCGCGGACCTGATCGTCGTGGTCTGCGACCCCGCCCCCTCCCCGAAGTCCTGGGAACTCCTAGCCGACGTCCGCCTCCTCCTAACGCTGTAGGCGGCCCGGACGCCCCTTGTCCGGGGTTGGCTCCGGTCAGTGCCGACCGGCATAGTGCTGGACGCGGTCGAGAGCTTCGTGTAGGTCGTCGTCAGGGTGTCCAGGCCAGCTCATGGGCGATGCTCGACGCCGATCAGGGGTTATCGGGTGGCGCGTCATGATGTGCTGCCCTGCCGTCTAACGACCTTCAATAGCGGGGGTTACCAGGTCTGGTCATCCGTCCCCTCTCCCTCTTCCCGTCTGCGTAGTGCGTTCGCGAGCTTGCGCCAGCCTTTTGCGATCTGCTGCCCCTTCCAAGCTTGCGCTTCCACCATCCCCGCCGCCGCCTGTCGGAGACGTGTTGGCGTCTCGGCCGCAGGGGCGGGCGCCTCAGCCTGACTCTCGTGCTCCCGGTCGGGGTCGTCCTCGGCCGTGGTCAACGGGTACATAGCTTCCTCCTCGGCGGCGGGCCTGCTGTGCCCGCCACCCTTAAGGTTCGCCGTAAGGCACACCTCACCGCATCGGCGGAATGCCTTATCTCCGCCGCGCCACGGGCCTTAGGCGCGTTATGTAGGTTGATGTGCCTGTTCACATCGGGTTGCTGAGCTTGGTCAGCAGCAGGGTGTGGGCGGCGAGGACGGCAACGGTCCTAGTCAGAGGCGCGTAGTTGGTGGGTCGCCGTCTCTCTGAACCGTCGGCTCTCTCGCGGGGGCGCTGCCCCGCACCCCGGCCCTCCCTCGGAGAGGACGCGATGGGGTCATCTCCTCGCCCGGGCTGAACGGGGCCATCGTCTTGGTCTGGGATACCTGAACACCCATCGCAGCGGCGCGATGGGCGAGCTGATCGCCGCCCGGGACTGGCTGACCGTCTTCCGGCTCCCGCCGTACGCCAGCGAGCTGAACCCGGTGGAACCTGTCTGGCCGAACCTTAAAGATCGCTGGCCAATCTCACCAAGCACGACATCGATGAGCTGACCGCATTGGTCAAGACCAGGCTCCGGCGGATGCAGTACCAGCCCGGCCTGCTCGAGGGCTTCCTCGCCAAGCCCGGCCTCGACCTCGCACCCCTTCAGTAACCCTCACAATTGATCGTTAGGTCCGCTTCCAGCGCCGTCAGGTCGCGTACCGCGTAGCGGCGGTGCTCACACTCCTCGCTCATGATCACGCGCAGGCAGCGGCCGACCGAGAGTGTTTCCTCCGGGAAATCGGGCGCGGGCAGCAGCCGTGGGCATGGCCGTTCCAGGCTGGCGTCGGTGAGCCCGTCGACGATGCCGCGTACCAGAGTCATGCGGTTGCCGCGTGCTTCCATCACCTCTGCCAGCGACGGGCGCGCGTCGAGGTCGATCCCGAGCGCCGCGGTGTCCGCGGGCGGATAGCCGGGTTGCGGGAGGCCGAGCGGATGGTAGGGCGTCGGCTCGTCGAGGATCGCGCGGCCGGCCCACTTGTCGGTGGCGAGGACGAGATGGCGCAGCGTCTCGACGAAGGACCACTCGTCGTCGACCCGCAGGTTGAGAGCAGGTTCGGGCAGCCGCTCGGCGCGGGTGACGGTGTCGGCCCAGAGGCGCTCGATCGTGTCCCACATCGCACGGTAGTCGTCGGCTGTCCGCATCTCTCTCAGTTGCACGCGTTCGGGGTGCCGCCGGTCGAGCTCGGCCTCCACGAATGCCGTTACGTCGACATCGTTGACAACGAAGTTGCCGACAAGTCCGGACATCCTGACGTCGACGAGCCAGGAGTCTGTGATCTTGACCTGGCGCAGGTCACAGTCCCGGAAGTTCGCGCCCGTGAGGTCCGCGCCGGTGAAGCTAGCACCCCGGAATGCGCCGGTGCCGTCGTAGTCAGCTGCCACCACGCCATTGTCCTCAACCGGCCAGAAGCCCACAACCGCTGCGGGTCCGCGGGGCCTGCGGAACGCTTGAAGACGGTCAGCCCGCACTGTTGCGGACGGCGGCCGTGTCCGCGTAGAGCTGGGCGCTGACCAGGCGGCCGCTGGCGACCTCGAAGAGCCAGACGTTCTGGAGCACCACCGTCTTGCCGGTCGCCTTGGGGACGACCGTGTTGGTGAGCTGTGCGATGAGGTAGTCAGCGGACTCGATGACCTGATCGACGTGGACGTCGAAGGACTCCCACACCTCTGCGCCGCCGGGGGTCCCCGCGAAGAAGTTAGCGAAGGCCTCGGGACCGGTGAACTCCCCGCCGTAAGGCAGCGTGGCAGGGATCTTGAGAACGAAGTCTTGGCGCAGCATCGGCAGGATGCGGCTGCTGTCACGGTGCCCGAGCAGTTCGGTGATGGCGTAGGCCATCTCGGCCTTCGTGTAAGTCTCCCGGCTGCCGGGGGCCTTCGCGGCTGC
>JBAUAY010000038.1:0-3898 GCA_049676235.1 Streptosporangiaceae bacterium | reverse complement strand
CGAGACACGAGAACCGCCGAGGGGATCCACCAGCCTACGACCAGCCTGCGTTCGGGCGGACCGGGCTCGCTCATTCCATGGGACACGCTGGGCTGGCAAGGCCGCAACTTCATCGGCAAAGGCCCTTCGGTGAGTGAAATCGGGAAGTTCACCGGTAAGCCGGCCATGGAGCCGATCCGGATCTACTCCGGGCTGGCGTCAGCGGCCGACGCGGAGTCCCGGGCCGACCTGGCCGTGAGGGACCTCGAGCGCGCGGGCGGTTTCGATCGCAAGGACCTCCTGGTGGTGACGACGACCGGCAGCGGCTGGGTGGACCCGGCGCTGGTGGACACGTTCGAGTACCTCACCGGCGGCGACGCGGCGACCGTGGCGATCCAGTACTCCTACCTTCCGTCGTGGATTTCCTACCTGGTCGACCAGTCGAAGGCCCGCGACGCGGGCCGGGCGCTCTTCGACGCGGTCTACGGCGCTTGGTCGAAACTGCCTCAGGACCAGCGGCCCAAGCTGTACGTGGCCGGGGAAAGCCTCGGGTCATTCGGCGGCGAGGCCGCCTTTACCGGCGAAAACAGCATGGCAAACCTCACCAACGGCGCGCTGTTCGCGGGCCCGCCCAACTTCAACACGCTGTTCAGGGAGTTCACCGACCACCGCGACCCCGGCAGCCCGGAGGTCCAGCCGGTCTACCAAGACGGGCAGATCGTGCGGTTCACCAACGACCCGACCACGGGAATACCGCCGAATGGCCAGCCCTGGAAGGGCAGCCGGGTCCTGTACATGATGCACCCGTCCGACCCGATCGTCTGGTGGAGCCCGCACCTGATCTTCAGCGAGCCCGACTGGATCAGCGAGCCTCCTGGTAAGGACGTGCTCAAGGGCATGTTCTGGCTGCCTTTCGTGACCTTCTGGCAGGTCACTGCCGACCTCCCGTTCGCCACCGGCGTTCCGGGCGGTCACGGCCACACGTACACGTCCGAGTACGTCGACGGGTTCAACGCCGTCATACAACCCGCCGGCATCACCCCCCAGGACCTGACCAGCCTCAGGAAAATCATCGCGGGCGACAAGTAACGGCATACGCACGCGGCAGGTCAAGCCGGCCCTGGTCACCGGGAAGCCCACGCCCAGATGGACGCTGCCGCAAGAACACCTAGCCCGTTCGTCGCCCAGTGCAGCCCGATCGACGCGAGCAGGCTACCGCTGCGGCGCCGCAGCTCACAGAACACCACCCCCGCGAGGCCGGTGAACAAGACCGTCCCCAGCACCGAAATGGCCTCGCCGGATGTTCCCTTTCCGACCGCGCTCCCGACCGCCTGGTTGTCCGTGGCCAGACCGAGTGACGGGAGCACATGCCACAAACCGAACAGCATAGATGAGACGATGGTAGCGGTCAGCGTCCCGTGTCCTCGCCGTAGCAGGCCCCACAACACCCCGCGGAAGGCGACCTCCTCGAACAGCACTGTGCCCAGCGGGATGAGCAAGAAGGCGGTCAGCAGGGCATGTTCCCAATCCAGGTGGTAGCGGGCGTCGCGGAAGGCGTCGCGAGTCAGCGGAAGCGCCGCACCCACGGCGAACACCACCGCCACGGCTCCGATCGCACAAGACCCCCAGATCAGCCCGCGTCGCCACGTTCCGCTTCCCAGGCCAAGCTCTTGCCAGCTGAGCCCCGCCCACCGGGCGATCGCCAGGAGCCCCACGGCACCGACCGGCCCGAGCACCAGCGACGCATGCGCCACCCGGATGTCGACCACATTGACGACCACAAGAACGGCGACTACGACTGCAACCGCCCAGCCAAGGCGCTCCGGCGGCTCGCCGGATGTCTCCGCCATGTAAGCCCCCTTCCTGCTGTCGACGAAAGCGCGGACGGATCTCGGGCTCATAGCGTTATGCGGTGGCGCAGCCTAGCGTACCCAAGGTCAACGCCGATCTGCAGATCACCCAAAGCAGGATGCTGCGCCCGTTATCACCTGCCAGGGATGAGCCGCTGCGCGGGTGTCTCGGCTTCAAATTATCGCATGGTGGTGATTTTCGGCTTCGGGCCAGGCAACCCGGAGGATCTGGGCGAGGTCGCGCCGTATGTATGCCCGAACTGTCATAACCAGGTGTTCCTCCACCACGTCCGGTCGAAGAAGTCGGTGCGGCTGTACTTCGTGCCCGTCGTGCCCTACGGGACGGACGACTACCTGGTCTGTCCCGTCTGCAGCCGGGGCCTTCAGCTCAGCGACGCACAACTGCGTCACGTACGTCCGATGTCCAGCGCGACCGCATCGTTCCGCGCCGGACGGCTCCCCCAAGCCCGGTACACGACGCAGGTCGAGCGGTTCTGGCGTCAGCTCGGGGTGAACCCCGCAGGCCAGCAGCTCGTGACTCCAGCCAGCCCCGGTGCCTCCGCCCCCGCCCAGCCAGGCATTCCCGTTGGGTCATCCACCTCTGCCCAGCCCCCGCCCGTGGCTACGGATGACCAGACATCGTGGCTATCGCAATTGCACAAGCTCGCCCAGTTGCACGACCAGGGCGTGCTTTCCGACGCTGTCTTTGCGGCAGCCAAGCAACGCATCCTGGAACAGAAGAAGCAGCCTTAGCCGCCGGGGCCCACGGCTTTCAGCGACTGCCGAAGCCGCCGGAAGTGGCGGGAACCACCCTCGGGAGGGTGGCGATATCCCGGAACCGCTCGGACAAGATCTTGCATAAGCAGCCCGACTGTCACGAGGATTCGGCGAGCATGGTAACGCGCTCGGCCGCGGAAGTGATCCGCAGGTCAGAGCGATCCGGCGGCAGAGCCTCTGGCTTTCCTCGAGAAGGTCGTCGCCGCCGAGTTTGGCACCACGGCAGCCGAGGAGGCGCTTCATGAGGTCAAGATGGCGCTGGAAGCGAGTGCTGACGCGGCCGCCGATCTGTTCGAGCGCGCTCGTGGTAGCTGTGATGAAGGCGGGACGGGTGACGTGCTGGTGCGATACGAGCAAGTTGGCGCGACTGCCCCGCGAACGGGAGTCGTGATGGCAACGGTGAAGCAAACTCGCGAGCGTTTGGAGGTAGCCGACATGGCCAAGAAGAAGGGCAAGCAGGAGCAGGATGGCGGGGAGGTCCCCGCGCCGCCGGCCGCGGGGCCGGCGGCCGGGGGCGGTCGGCCGGTGAAGATGAAGCGCAAGGCGTACGAGCGGGAGATGCGGGTCCTGCATGGTGAGCTGGTCGCCCTGCAGGAGTGGGTCAAGGCGTCCGGCGCCAAGATCTGCCTCGTGTTCGAGGGCCGGGACACCGCCGGGAAGGGCGGCACGATCAAGCGGATCACCGAGCGGGTCAGCCCGCGGGTGTTCCGGGTGGTGGCGCTGCCCGCCCCGACCGAGCGGGAGAAGTCCCAGATGTACATCCAGCGGTACCTGCCGCACTTCCCGGCGGCCGGCGAGGTCGTGATCTTCGACCGCAGCTGGTACAACCGGGCCGGCGTCGAGCCGGTGATGGGGTTCTGCACGGCGCAGGAGACCGCGCGGTTCCTGGAGCTGGCGCCGCAGGTGGAGAAGTCGATGGCCGATGACGGGATCGTGCTGCTGAAGTACTGGCTCGAGGTCAGCGCCGCCGAGCAGACCCGCCGGCTGCAAAGCCGGATCAACGACCCGCGGAAGATCTGGAAGCTCTCGGACCTGGACCTGAAGTCCTACAGCCGGTGGTATGACTACTCCCGGGCCCGGGACGCGATGTTCGCCGCGACCGACACCGCCTGGGCGCCCTGGTACATCGCGGACACCGACGACAAGAAACGCGGCCGGCTCAACATCATCAGCCACCTGCTCAGCCAGGTCCCCTACAAGCCGCCCGCCCCCCCGGACATCACCCTGCCCAAACGGCAGCCGCCCCGCGGCTACACCGAACCGGACCTCCCCCTGCGGCACATCCCGACCCC
>JBAUAY010000037.1:0-2100 GCA_049676235.1 Streptosporangiaceae bacterium | reverse complement strand
TGAAGTACGCCGGGACGGTGATCACCGCGTCGGTGATCTTCTCACCCAGGTAGGCTTCCGCGTCCCTCTTGAGCTTCTGCAGCACGAACGCGCTGATCTGCTGGGGCGTGAACTTCTTGCCGTCGATGTTGACGGACCAGTCGGTACCCATGTGGCGCTTGACCGAACGGATCGTCCGGTCCACGTTGGTGACGGCCTGCCGCTTGGCGACCTCGCCCACGAGTACCTCTGCGTTCTTGGCGAAGGCCACGACCGACGGAGTCGTCCGTGAGCCCTCGGCGTTGGCGATGACCGTAGGCTCTCCGCCCTCAAGTATGGCGACGACTGAGTTGGTCGTCCCCAGGTCAATCCCTACCGCACGTGCCATGAGCAGTCCTTGTGTGTGTGAAGTTGAGTGTGTGTGAAGTTGACTAGTTCGGACCCAAGCTTGCCAGCGGGGGCTACCGCCGTCAAATGACTTGAGTCACATAGGCTCAACTTAGCGGAGTCGAGGAAGATTCCCATCCGGACGAGGAAATCCCGCCTGCACTGCGAAATCCGCCTGCCGCACTCACTCTGGTCTGCCCGCGCACGCCACGCACACGCTCGCGAGCCCGCGCCCCATCGAGGCCGTGCCCGATCGAGCCCGCGCCCCATCATCGTGGGCGGAAACTTCACCGCCGAGGGCAGTTACAACCCACGATCCTGAGACTACGCTCCAGATCATGCTCATTCGCACCATCAGTAACGCCAGGCCGGGGTCGGGCTAAGGCCCGGTCGGGGGTCAGCTGGATATGACGGGTGAACCCACGCCGTTCGGGAAAAAGGGTTTTAAGAAGGTTCAAAGAACTAGCGACAAGCCGTATGGCTTGGCCTAGGTGGGTGCCGGCCTGGCTCGGGGCGTGGCAGGGTTGTGCGGATGTGCCCATGTTGCGGCGGGCCTGCGCGGCTACGCTTGAGCTCCGGATACTGAGGAGGTTCGCGTGGTCTTGCGGATGACCGTCGGCCTGGTCCTGACTGTGGTCGCGTTCGCGATCGCCGGGCGCCGGCTGTGGTGGCTGAGGCGGCTGGCGATGAGCGGGCAGCCCGCCCCCGAGCGGATCGCGGCCGTGCGCGAGCATGTCGGCCGGGACGTCACGACGGAGGCTACCGAGGTGCTGGGGCAGCGGAAGCTGCTGAAGTGGACAGTGCCAGGGGTGGCGCACGCCCTGACCTTCTGGGGCTTCACGGTCTTGCTGCTGACGATCATCGAATCGTACGGCGACCTGTTCAACCGGACGTTCGCGATTCCCGGCATCGGGCACTGGGCCTTCATCGGCTTTATCGAGGACCTGTTCGCCGTGGCGGTGCTGGCCGGGCTGATCACCTTCGCCGTGATCAGGCTGCGGAGCGACCCGCATCGCGAAGGCCGTGGCTCGCGGTTTTTCGGGTCGCACACGGGTGCGGCGTGGCTGGTACTCGGCATGATCTTCCTGGTGATCGTGACGCTGCTGCTGTACCGGGGCGCGCAGATCAACACCGGCGTGTTCCCCTACGCCCACGGCGCGTTCGCCTCGCAGATCGTGGGGCACTGGCTGGCGCCGCTCGGCTACGGGGTGAACAGCGTGCTCGAGGTGGTATTCCTCCTTGGGCAGGTCGCGGTCGTCCTAGTGTTCCTGGCGTTCTTGGTGTACTCCAAGCACCTGCACATCTTCCTGGCCCCGCTGAACGTCCTGTTCTCGCGGCGGCCGAACGCGCTCGGCCCGCTCGAGCCGATGCGCAGCAACGGCAAGGTGCTCGACTTCGAGGAGGCCGACCCGGACACCGATGTGTTCGGCCTGGGCAAGATCGAGGACTTCACCTGGAAGGGCCTGCTGGACATGGCCACCTGCACCGAGTGCGGGCGGTGCCAGTCACAGTGCCCGGCCTGGGCCACCGACAAGCCGCTGTCACCCAAGCAGGTCATCCTGGACCTGCGTGATCATGCGTTCGCCAAGGCGCCGTACCTGCTGGCTGCCTCGGACGAGGAGCGCGAGAAGCTGCCCGATGCGGTCAAGGCCGAGGCCGAGCGGCCGCTGGTGGGTTCGGCGGAGGATCACGGGGTGATCGATCCGGACGTGCTGTGGTCCTGCACGAACTGCG
>JBAUAY010000036.1:0-5530 GCA_049676235.1 Streptosporangiaceae bacterium | reverse complement strand
GCATCGGTGACCTGTTCGCCGGCCAGCCCGTGCCGACCCCGACGGCAGCTGCGATCGCCGGGGCCTACGCCTGCCTCGGCGACGACGTGCCAGTCGCGGTACGGTCCTCGGCGACAGTGGAGGACCTGCCCGGCATGTCCGCTGCCGGGCAGCACGACACGTACCTCAACGTCCGTGGCGAGGCGGCCGTGCTCGACGCGGTCAGGCGGTGCTGGGCGTCGCTATGGTCGGCGCGGGCCATCGGTTACCGCGCTCGCCGTGGCGTCGAGCCTGGCGAGGTGAGCATCGCCGTCGTCGTGCAGCAGCTCGTGCTAGCGGAAGCTGCCGGTGTCATGTTCACCATCGACCCGGTCGACGGCGCTCACGACGAGGTCGTGGTCAGCGCGAACTGGGGCCTCGGCGAGTCCGTCGTCGCGGGCGAGGTCACCCCCGACGTCGCAGTCGTCGACCGGGCGTCGGGGACGCTCATCAGCTACCAGGTGGGCAGCAAGGAGATGATGACCGTGGCCGACGGCACGGCCACCCGGGCGGCAGGCACGCCGGCCGGCCTGCGTTCGGCGGCGGTGCTCTCGCCGTACCAGGTGGGCGAGCTAGCGCGGGTCGGCCTGGCGGTTGAACAGCTGTATGACGAGCCGGTGGACATCGAGTGGGCGCTCGCCGCTGGCGAGCTGTCCGTGGTCCAGGCCCGGCCGATCACCACTCCGGCTTCTCGCCCCGCCGCCGGGCCTGGCGAACAGTGGAACGACAGCCTGGCCGGGGACTACCTGTGGAGCAACGGCAACCTCGGCGAGGCCTTCCCCGATGTCATGACGCCTGCCACCTGGTCGTTCGTCGAACTGCTCATGTCGCGGATGACCTTCCCGCCGAGCCTGCCCGGTTACCGCGGTTACGGGCGGATCGGCGGACGCTTCTACGCGAACGTGAGCATGTCGATCTCGCTCGAAGCCCTGGCCGGCATCTCGCCGCGCCGGTTCGCCGCACTGTTTGGCCCGGTCTTGGGCAAGCTCCCTCCGATCGAGGAGATCCCGCGTCCGCGGCTGCCGCGGTGGAAGGTCGTCCGGCTGACGGTGCCCGCGACCGTTACGTTGCTGCGCAGAGTCCGCGCAAGCCAGAAGCGGATGCCGCAGTTCCTGGCCGGCGCGCCGAGCCGCTGCGAACGGCTACGCGCCGAGATCGAGCAGGCCACCGACCCCACAGTGCTGGCCAGCCTGTGGCCAGAGAAGGTCCGGCCGCTGCTCGAGCAGGCCTGCGACACGCTCTCCGGCGCGGTGTTCCACGGCACCACGCTGGTGTCCAGTCCCGGCAAGCTGGCGACGCTGGTCGGCGAGGCCGACTCGGCCCTGCTGCTGTCCGGCCAGCAGGCCGGGCGCACCCCCCTGACCAGTCTCGGCCCGGTTACCGGGCTCGCCCGGCTCGCCCGGGGCGAGATCGACCGGGACACCTTCACCCGCCAGTACGGACACCGCGGTTCCCACGAGGTGGAGCTGTCGATCCCGCGGCCTGCCGAGGATCCCGCCTGGATCGACGGCCAGCTCGCCGCCCTCCACGACACCGCCCGCGACGCCGACGCGCTGCTCGCGAACCAGGAAGCGGCCCGCACCGCGGCCTGGGAGCGGCTGGCCCGCCAGGACCCCAAAAAGGCGGCCGGGGCGCGCAAGCTCATCGCGCGCTGGGCGCCGGTTGCCCGTGACCGCGAGGCGGCCAGATCCGAGGTCGCAAGGTCGGCGTGGGTAGCGCGTACCTGGGTGCGACGCGCCGGGCAGCTGACCGGTCACGGCGATGACCTGTTCTTCTTGGAGTTGCCGGAGACCGTCGACCTGCTCCGCGGCGACCCGGCACCCCTCGCCAAAGTGCCCGCCCGCCGGGCCAGCTACGAGACCTACCAGGCGCTGCCGCCCTATCCCGCGCTGATCCGCGGCCGCTTCGACCCCGTCGGCTGGGCGGCTGACGCGGACCGGCGCAGCGACTACTACGACGAGCGCGCCCAGACGACCAAGCCGGACGACACGATCACCGGATTCCCCGGCGCCGCAGGCGTGGTCGAAGGCATCGCGCGAGTACTCCGCACGCCCGAGGACGCCGCCCAGCTCCGCGACGGCGAGATCCTCGTCACCACGGTCACCAATATCGGCTGGACGCCGATCTTCCCCCGCGCCGCCGCAGTCGTAACCGACGTCGGCGCGCCGCTCTCCCACGCCGCGATCGTGGCCCGCGAACTCGGCATCCCCGCCGTCGTCGGATGCGGCAACGCCACCATGCGCCTGCACACCGGCGACCGGATCAGGGTCGACGGCAGCCACGGCACCGTCGAGGTACTCCACCAGGAATGACATGACGGTTCGCGCACCCCTGAATCGAGTGCGCTTAGGTCATCTTGTCGGCTGTGGGTGCTAGAGCGCGACGCCCACCAGGACTGGCTCGGGGGCCAGCGGGACGCCGAACGTGTCGCGCACCCCGTCCCTGATCTCCCGGGCCAGCGCCATCAGCCCGGCCGTGCTCGCCGATCCCGAGTTGACCAGGGCGAGCGTGTGCTTGGATGAGATCCGGGCGCCGTCGCCCGGGCTGTAGCCCTTGCCGAATCCGGCCCGCTCGATCAGCCAGGCCGCGGGCACCTTGACCAGTCCGTCCCCGGCCTCGAACCTGGGCACCCGGGTGCCAGGCCCGTACCTGGCCCGCGCGGCCTCCTCGACGGAGGCCATCGTGTCGGCATCGAGCACCGGGTTGACGAAGAACGAGCCGACGCTGCGGGTGTCCGGGTCGGCGGGATCGATCACCATGCCCTTGCGCTGCCTGAGCTCGATGACGGCCGAGCGAGCCTGAATGCTCTCCACCTGGTCGCCGGGTGAGACGCCGAGCGCCGCGGCCAGTTCGGCGTAGCGGACCGGGACCGAACGGACCTGGACCGCGAGCCTGAATGTCACGCTCAGCACGACGAACCTGTCCTCCCCCCGGAACCGGCTGGTGCGGTAGCCGAAGCCGCACTGCTCGTTCGGGATCTGGAGGGTTTCCCCGGTCTTCCTGTCGTAGACACGCACCTGGGTGATCGTCTGCGAGACTTCCTGGCCGTAGGCGCCGACGTTCTGGATCGGGGTAGCGCCCGCCAGGCCGGGGATGCCGGACAGGCACTCCAGGCCGGCCAGGCCCTCGGCCACGGTCCGGGCGACCACCGCGTCCCAGTCCTCGCCGGCCGCCACGGTCACTGTGCCCATGCTCGCGCCGGGGCTGACGCCGCGCGTGGCGACCTGGATTACGGTGCCGTCGAACCCCTCGTCCGCCACCACCAAGTTGCTGCCGCCGCCGAGGACCAGCACCGGCTCGCCGCTCGCGTCGGCGGCCCGCACCGCCTCGATGAGCTCTTCTTCCGTGCTGGCGCGGACGAAACCGCGGGCGGGACCGCCCAGCCGGACCGTGGTGTAGTCAGCTAGCTTCACGCGAGGCGGACGACGGCGTACGCGCGAGTCAGCACCTTCGCGTCGCCCGACCTGGCCGTGATTTCGACCGTCACCTGGTTGCCGTCGAGCTTGCCGGTGACGGTGCCCGCGACCTCGACCATGGCGCCCTTGTCGTCGTCGGGCACGACGACCGGGGAGGAGAACCTGACCCCGAATTCCGTCACCGCGCCCGGATCGGTGGCCCACTCGGTGAGGAACCGCCCGGCCAGCGCCATCGTGAGCATGCCGTGCGCGATCACGTCCGGGAGGCCCACCGATTTGGCGATGCGCTCGTTCCAGTGGATGACGTTGAAATCGCCAGAGGCGCCCGCGTAACGCACCAGGTCGCGCCGGGTCACCTGGTACTGCCTCGGCGGGATCTCGGTGCCTGCCTGCGTGTCGTGGTAACTGGGCCCGGTCATCGTTCCCCCTATGCGCCGCGTTCGACCAGGGTGGACCGGGCCGTGCAGACGTGCTCGCCGTCAACGGTGCGGATCTCGGTGACCGTCGCCATCGTGGTCATGTTGCGGACCTGCTTGATCGACTCGATCGTGGACTGCGCCACGACGACGTCACCCGCGCGCAGCGGGCGGGTATGGGTGAAGCTCTGCTCGCCGTGCACGATCATGGCGTAGTTCACGCCCAGGCCGGGATCGGACATCAACTTCGCGCTGCCCGCCGAGGTGACCACGATCGCGAACGTGGGCGGCGCGATCACGTCGGGATAGCCGGCCGCCTGCGCGGCCGCGCGGTCACGGCACAGGGGGCTGGGCTCGCCGATCGCGGTGGCGAACTCGGCGATCTTGACCCGGCTGACCTCATAGGGCTCGGACGGCTCGAAGGTCCGTCCGACGTAATCCGGGTTGATCGCCACTACCGGGTCTCGCGGTGCGGCCGGTGGCAACGGCAGTTGGGGCAGAACTTCTTCAGCTCAAGCCGGTCCGGGTCGTTACGCCGGTTCTTCCTGGTGATGTAGTTCCGGTGCTTGCATTCCTGGCAAGCCAGCGTGATCTTCGGCCGGACATCGGTGGCAGCCACGACGCAGCGCCTTTCTCATCGTTCAGTATCGTTCGAGGGCAGTGGTTCTTAGGGCAGTGTTCTAGGACAGTGGTTCTAGGGCAGAGGACTGACCAATTGTAGCGGAGGCCGGACTTGAACCGGCGACACAGCGATTATGAGCCGCTTGCTCTGCCTGACTGAGCTACTCCGCCATCGCTAACGCAGAAAGGGTACCCGATCTTCCTTCCCTGGGCTCACCGTCCCCCGTCGCGCGGGCCGTCTGACCGGTTTTGACCATCCGCCTCCCAGCCAGGCAAGATCGTGAGAATGAGCATTCTGGGTACCAGGGTCATCCGGAGCGAGGATCCCCGCTTCCTGACGACTGGCGGGGTCTACACCGACGACATGCGCCTGCCAGGTGCCTGCCACGTGCATTTCGTCCGGTCGGCGGTCGCGCACGCGCGGATCCGCTCGGTCGACGTCAGCGCCGCGCTCGAGGCACCCGGCGTCATCGCCGCGTTCACCGGCGCTGATCTGGCCGACCTCCCGATGGCAGCGCCGCCGATGGCCGGCCTGATCAACGCCCAGATGGCCCAGCCGCTGATCGCCACGGACGTGGTCCGGTACGTCGGCGAGCCGCTGGCCGTGGTCGTCACCGAGAGCCGCTACCAGGGTGAGGATGCCGCGGACCTGATTGACGTCACCTATGACGCGCTGCCGCCGGTCGTCGATATGGCCGAGGCCGCCACGGGTACCGGGGACCGCGTGCTTTTCCCGGCTGCGGGCAGCAACGTCGCCGCCACCTTCGGCGATGCCGCTACCCTGGCGGCCGATCTGTTCGACGGCTGCGAGGTCGTCGTCTCCCGCACCATCGTCAACCAGCGGGTCGCACCGGCTCCGATGGAGACCCGGGCCGCGGCCGCGGTCTACGGGGCGGACGGCCGGCTCACGGCCTGGATCCCGAACCAGGGCGCGCAGGGCACCCGCCAGGCCCTGGCCGACCTGCTCGGCATCGATCAGGCCGCGCTCCGGGTCATCACCCCGGACGTGGGCGGCGCGTTCGGCGCCAAGTTCGGCGCCGACCCGGAGCACGCCGTGGT
>JBAUAY010000035.1:0-3649 GCA_049676235.1 Streptosporangiaceae bacterium | reverse complement strand
GGGTCAATCGGTCGGCAATGACCCACAGTGCGGCGGGATGGTTGCCGATGCCGAAGTGGCTCGCGTAGACCTCGACGTTCTCTGCGAGGCGGGAGGGCTGGTCCAGGCAGGCCCGCCAGGCGACGATGCCGTCCAGACGCGTGTAGACGGAGGTGGCTGGGACGGGCAGTGGCCCGAGGCCGGCCTCCAAAGGCAACTGAATCGTTTCGGTGTGCCGTTTCTCGAGCAGCTCGTACGCGCGCCGGGCGTTGCTGTGCGCGTGATCCTTGAGCCGGATCGGGCTCGCTAGCGTGATCACCTGGCGTATGACGTCCGGATGACGCCGCCCGAGTTGACGGGCGAAGATGCCGCCAAGACTCCAGCCGATCACGCTCAACGGCCCGTCGTGGCGCGCGCGGAACTCGTGCAGGCGTTCGGGCAGGCCGCTGACGACTCGCGCGGTGGGGCCGATGTTGCGCCCGAGTTCCCAGCCGTAGGTCGCGTATCCGAGCGTGCTGAGGAAGCGGCGGAGTATCAGCGTGGACATGTCGCCGGCCCCCAGGCCGGGAATGACCAGCACGGCGTGGCCATCTCCGCGGGGTGCTCGGGCCAGCACCGGCAGCGTGACCGACAGCGCCCCGAAGTCCCAGGCGGAGCGGGCGTAGTCGGTGAGGTACAGCGCCTTGTTCGGCGCGCGAGTCGGCTGGGACGTCCTCACCATCAGGTGAGCAACGTTCCGCCGTCGACCGGCAGGACGATGCCGGTGACATAGCTGCTGGCGGGGCTGGCGAGGAATATCAGCGCCCCGTTGAGTTCTCCCGGCTCGCCCAGCCGGCCTACCAGGGCGCGCGCAACCACCGCTGCGTGTGCGCGTTCGTTGAACTGGCCGCTCATCTCGGATTCGAAGTGTCCTGGCGCGATCGCATTGACCCTGATGCCTTTACGGCCGGTCCATTGCTGCGCCAGGTCTCGGGTCAGGCCGATCACGCCGGCCTTGCTCGCGGTGTAGGCGGCCTGCGGCAAGCCCATACTCGTGAGCGCAAGAACGCTGCTGATGTTGATGATCGAGCTGCCCGGCTGCATCACTCGCGCGCATGCCTGCGCCATCCAGTAACTGGCGTTGAGATTGAGGTCGACCACGGAACGGAACTGTTCGGGGGTTTCCTTCAGCGCGGGGACGGCGGTGCCCACGCCGGCGTTGTTTACCAGCACGTCGACTCGGCCGAACGCGGTCATGGCCGCGCTCGCGAGGGCGGTGCAGTCCTCCGGATTGGTGACGTCGGCCCGGACGGCCAGACCGCGTCGGCCTTCGGCTTCCACCAGGCTGCGCGTTTGCACGAGGCGGTCTTCACGCCGGGCGCCGAGCACGACGTCCGCGCCCGCCTGGGCGAGGGCCCTCGCGAACTGGACTCCGAGCCCGCCCGACGCGCCGGTCACGATCGCCACGCGCCCGTCGAGACGGAAGCTATCGAGTACAGGGATCATCCGGAGTCCTTTCCACGGTCATGCACGGCCGGACCGGCGCCGTACTCAACGCGTTGCTGGGGAGACGGGCGAGGCCCAGGCCGGCCAGATCGCGGTCGCTCACGTAACCAGCCGTTTTACGTACTCACCCGGCGCATCGCCGAGAGGTGGATAGGCATCGTTGCCGAGGCGCGTCGGGGCCGGCTTCTGGTCAGGGGTGCGCTTCTCGATCCAGTCGTTCCAGTGCTCCCACCAGCTGCCGGTGTTGTCGACCGAGCTCGCGAGCCACTCGGCGGGATCGGAGCCCTGGATCGCTCCGGTACGGTAGCTGGCTCGCGAGCTGCCCGGTCCCTTGGCTATCACAATCGCGTGGCCGCCCCTCGCGAGGACGAATGTCGCGTCGCCGCCGACCATGGCGACGGTCCGATAGCAGTCCTGCCATGGTGAGATGTGGTCGGTGGAGGCGCCCAGCACGTAGGTATCGACGGTGATCTGGGACGGGTCGATCGGGACGCCGCCGACGATCACCCCGCCGGGGCGGGTCAGGCTGTTCTCCAGCGCGGCCTGCATCATCTGGCCGCCGAACTTCGTAGCCATGTTGGTCTGGTCGGCGGCCCAGTAGAGCAGCCCCATCGCCGGTGGCTGCTGGCCGAGCAGGTAGTTATGCACGGCGATGTTCCAGATGCCTTCGATCGGCCGGATCAGCGCGAAGGCCCGGGCTGCGTCCCGGGCGTCGAAGAAGCCGTGTTCGGTCGCTCGGCGCATCGCCTTCTCGGCTCCCTTGCGGTCGAGGAAGGCCATCGCTGACGGGCCGCGGTTATAGTCCAGAACCGCGATCGCGATGGTCAGCGAGGCGAGCGATCGCTCCCGCCCGATCGCGGCGAGATACGCCGCGGCGAGGAACGCCAGCACTCCTCCGCCGCACAGGCCGAGGAGGTGGCTCGCGTCGGATCCGCTGATGGAGGCGACGGTGTCGAGCATCTCCACGATGCCGGTCACGTACTCGTCGAACCCGACGTCAGCGTGGCTGGCGTCGGGATTGACCCAGGACGCGACGAAGACCTGGCGCCCGGCGTCGAGTTCCGCGCGGGCCACCGACTGCTCGGGTTCGAGGTCGAGCAGGTAGTACTTGTTGACCGGCGACGCGATGACCAGGAGCGGGACCGCGTCGACCTTATCGGTGCGGGGCTGGTACTGGATGAGCTCGTAGATCCGGGCCTTGCGCACGACCTGTCCTGCGGTGGCGGCGAGGTTGCGCCCGAGTTCGAAGGCCGACTTGTCGACGCTGGTGGGCAGCTTGGCCGGCGAGTGCAGGTCGGTGAGCAGATTGCCGAGGCCGGCCCGCAGGCTCTGGCCCCCGGTGTCGATGACCTCCTTCCAGCTCTCAGGGTTGGTGAGCAGGTCGTTCGTGGGCGCGAGCGCAGCTGTGACGTTGTCGAAGGTCAGTCGGAGCCGCTCCCGGGTGCGCCAGTCCACGTCAGCGTCCTCGAGGATCCCCGTGGCAGCGTCGCAGGTGGCCAGGTACCCGAGAGCGAGCCGCTGCAGAACGGGATTGCCTGCCCAGGCACGGTCGGCGAAGCGCCGGTCGCGCGCGCCGGGTTGATCCTGCACGCCGATGCCGACCTGCCCTAGCCGCGCGGCCAGGTCGACGACCCGCCTGGCGACCGGCTTCGGGCTGCGCACCATGGCCTTCGCGAGCCGGCCGAGTTCGGCCGACGGGAACAGTCCGCCGAATCCGCCCACCGCCGCGTTCGCCAGCACGGCCTCAAAGCCGGCGCCGGCCCGGCTGTTCGCGAGGAACTCCTCGCTCGCCGGTTCCGTTTCGCTTGTCGTCACAACGGGGTACCCCACTCAACACTCTTGCGCAACTGTGCCTTGAGGAGCTTACCGCCGGGGTTGCGTGGCAATGGCCTCCCGGAAACCACGATGTACTGCGGGACCTTAAAGTCGGCCAACTGCTTGCGACAGTGCGCGAGTACCTGTTGCACGTCCACTGTCTCTGCCCCGCCGAACAGGACGGCGCCGACCTTCTCGCCCATCACGTCATCGGGAACGGCGATTACCGCGGCTTCCGCGACACCGGGTGCGGCAAGCAGTGCGGATTCGACCTCGATGCTGGAAACGTTCTCGCCGCCACGGATGATGATGTCCTTGATCCGGTCGACGATGTGCACGCGGCCGGCGTCGTCGACGCGCACGATGTCAC
>JBAUAY010000034.1:0-3330 GCA_049676235.1 Streptosporangiaceae bacterium | reverse complement strand
GGCGCACACCCTCCCATGCGAATTGCCTACGCAGTCAATCCTGACCCGCGTCTGAGCTGAGGAGGTCTCACGGCACCGGCCGTCGGCCTCAGCTCAGTCCGGCCCGATGCATGTCATCTAATGGCGCAAATCGTGCGGCCGGGGACGGCATCCGCCGGAGCGGCGGGCCAGTCCGGCGCGGCGGGCCAGCGTGGTGAAGGTAAGGCTGACGTTGTAATGCAGCAGCCGGGTCCCCGCGCTGGACACCAGCAGCGCTTCGCTGACCGGGCGGGGGAACCGCTGGTCGCGGAGCCGCCGGTAGTCCTGCACGGCGGTCACCGTGGTGGGGTGCAGCGGGAGCAGCCGGTGCTTGCCGAGCTTGGCCTGGCGCACCAGCAGCAGCCCGCGCCGGGCGTCGAAGTCCTCGTCATCGAGCGCGATGGCTTCACCGCGGCGCATGCCGGTGACCGCCATCAGGCCGATCAGTGTCTTGATGGTGGCCCGGCGCAGCGGGGTCTTCAGCTGCTCCGCCTGGGCGAGCAGCGCGGCGATGTCGGCGGCGGAATACAGGTAGGGCACTGCCCGGTGGGCTCCGCCAGGCAGCAGGCTGGCCGGCGGGACCTCGGCAGACGGATCGAGAGTGGCCAGGTAGGCGGCGAAACCGCGGACCACTGTGATCCGCATCCGCAACCAGCCCGGGCTGGCGCCGGCCGGCAGCGTGGCCCAGGCCAGCGCGTCGGCCATGGTGACCGTGCTTGCTTCGCGCTGTTCCAGGTAGGCGATGAACTGGGCCAGCAGCTTGGCATCGCGCTCCAGCTTGAACCCCAGGCCGCGCCGCAGGTCCAGGTAGCCGGCCAGCGCTTCACGCAGCCCGGTCATGACACACCTGGCCACGGGCGGGCGAGCGCGCGCAGCGCCTCGACGTTGACCTTCGTGTATGCCGCGGTGGTGTGCGGCCGCCGGTGCCGCAGGACCTGGCCGACCTCGGCCAGCGACCCGCCTTGGGCGAGCATGGCAGTCGCGGCGGAATGCCGCAGCCGGTGCGCGTAGATCACGCCGAGCCCGGCCCGCCCGGCCGCGGCCGCGACCGCCTGGGTGACCCCGCCCGAGGTCAGGCCCCGGTGCGGTGCCTTGATCCGGATGAACACGCTGCGGTCCAGGGCCGTGGCGGGCCGGCCGTGCCGCAGCCAGTCCGCGACAGCCTCGCCCGCATCAGCCGGCAGGGGAAGCCGGTCGCGGCGGTTGCCCTTGCCCCGGACAGTGATCTCCCCGAGCCGCCAGTCGATGTCGTCTAGGCGCAGCCCGGCGACCTCGCCCGCGCGCAGCCCCATCCGCGCCAGCAGCGTCAGGATCGCCAGATCGCGGCGGCCAGCCGCGGTCCCGCGGTCGCAGGAAGCCAGCATGGCCTGCACCTGCGCCGGCTCCAACGGCCGGGGAAGCCCGGGCCTGCGGTTGGCGACCTTGGGCACTGACCGGTCCAGCGGCCCGCTGGTCAGACCCCGCAGATGCCAGAACCGCAGCAGCGAGCGCAGCGCGGTCGCCAGCCGCTGAGCCGTCTTCGGGACCAGCCGCCGGGACTCCGCGGTCAGGAACCCCGTGACGTCGGCGGCCGAAAGCCTGCCCAGCTCCGCGGCACCCGCAGCGGCATGGTGAGCCACAAACGGGCGGACGAGATCGAGGTAACCGCGGGCCACCTCGGCCTGCACGCCACGCTCGGCCAGCAGGTAACAGCGGTACTCCTCCAGCAGCACCTCTGCCGGTGTCGCCGGCGCTGCGCTCTCGGCCCGCGGGGCCACGCCCAGCCCCCGCAAGTAGCCCAGTAGCGGCGCCAGGGCCTTCGGTGTCCGGTACGCCGTATACCCGGCCGCCCGGCGCGCCGCCAGATACTCCTCCACCACCGGGCCGGTCAGCGCCTCCGTGCCCACGCCAGCGGCCGCAAGCCACCGGCTCAGGTGCGCGGCCAGCCCCAGCTGGCCCTTTGCCGAGCCCTCAGTGAAGCCCAGCCTGGCCAGTTCACCGGCCAGCCCGCTTGCATACGGCGCCAGGGGTCCCGTCATCCGGACCCCATAGAAAACGTCCATGTTCGTTGTCCTCTCCGATCGTCGGAGAGGACAACGTCACGCCGCGGCCCGCTCGATTATGCCGATATCCAAGACCCGGCCACCCCCGCCCGCCAGCACCGACGGGCCCGGTATCGGCATAACCGCAGTATCGGGGTAATGGATGTTATGCCGATATCGGCATAACGTGCACCTGATCCGCAACACCTTCCGCCTGACCTCCAAGCGGGACTGGGACGCCATGAAGCGGGACGTCAAGCTCATCTACACGGCGGTGAACGCCGACGCGGGCCGCGCCGCGCTGGACGAGCTGGCCGGGAAATGGGGGAAGCAGTACGGGGCCGTGATCCGGCTGCAGTAGAACGCCTGGGAGCAGTTCATCCCGTTCCTGGACTACGACGTCGAGATCCGCACGGTCCTGTGCTCCACGAACGCGATCGTTATCTCAAGCCTCAACTGACGTGTCATTGACGTCCAGCACGAGGGTTCTCACGTGCCCGGATGTGGTTCCGGGCGTGGTTATCTCCTGCCTTGTCCATGACGCAGTTCAAGGAGGAGACGATGCTGGTGCATCCGGTGGCGGTCCCTGGTCGGGGGACGCTGTCGTGGACGGTGCTTGGGGACGACGACGTTCCGGTCGTCCCGGTGGACCGGTTCCTGGCCTATCTCACTGGCATCGGCCGGTCGCCGAACACGGTCAAGGCGTATGCCCATGACCTGAAGGACTACTGGGACTTCATCGGCTTCCGTGGCCTGGACTGGCGGGAGGCCCGGCTGGAAGATGTCGGGGAGTTCGTCGCGTGGCTGCAGCTTCCCCCGGCAGGGCGTGCGGGAGAGGTCGCGGTGCTGCCGTCGGCGGTGGCGCAGGTGACGGCGGCGACGGTGAACCGCAAGCTCGCGGCGGTGAGCGCGTTTTATGCGCACCAGGCGCGCAGCGGCGCTGAGGTGGGCGACCTGCTGGCTGCGTGGAGAGCGGGCGGGCGGGGCGGGTGGAAGCCGTTCCTGCACCATGTGAGCAAGGGGAAGCCGTATCGCGGCCGTGCTATCTCGCTGAAGGTGCTGCAGAAGCTGCCGCGGGTCCTCACCGTCGCCGAGACGCAGGCGATCCTGGACGCGTGCACCAGGCTGCGGGACAGGTTCTTCTTTGCCCTGCTGCACGAGAGCGGCTGCCGGGCCGGCGAGGCGCTGGGCCTGCGGCATGAGGACATCGCCGCGGCCGAGCGGGAGATCAGCATCGTTTCCCGGGAGAACGCGAACGGCGCCTGCGCCAAGTCCGGCGGCCGGACGGTTC
>JBAUAY010000033.1:0-6353 GCA_049676235.1 Streptosporangiaceae bacterium | reverse complement strand
GTACTTGCCGCAGTCGAGCGCGGGGGCGCCGAGCGCCTGCGGTCCGGTGAACGCCTTGGCCTTGGCCAGGATCGCCGACGGGGACAGGTTCGGGTAGCCGACCTCGTTCATGATCTTGATGGTCGTCAGCGTCTGACCGAAGTCGACGATGTTCCACGGATCAGACTCGTTCGCCGGGGTGGAGTACTTCTTAGCCACCGCCTCGTAGGCCGGCATGCCCGGGTCGGTCGGGTCGCCGAACAGCGAGCTCGCGATCGAGTACGTCCAGTGCGGGAAGTCACCGAGCCCCTGGATGACCTGCCCGTTGAGGCACAGCGGCGCCGAGACGATCTTCTTCGGATCGGTGATGCCCAGCGTCGTGAGGCTCTTGGCGAGGTTCACGCAGCCGGCGGTGTCGCTGTACGGGACCACCAGGTCGGCCGTCTGCGCGCCCGCCGCGGTGAGCACCGAGGTCAGGTCGGTCTGGGTCTCCGGGTAACCGACTGCCTTGACGGAGATGCCGGCCGCCTCCAGCCCGGCCTTGATCGCCGCGGCGCCCACGGCGATGCCGGCGTTGTCTGACGGGTAGACGAGCGCCGCGGTCTTGGCGTGCAGGACGTCCCTCGCGTATGTGCCGAACGGCGCGAGAATGTGGGTCGCGTCGCCGAACAGGATCACCGCGTTCTTCTGCACGGAATCGACCGGGGTCGCCGCTACGCCATCGATCACCGGCTTGGCGCCGCCCAGCGTGCTGAAGAACGACTGCACGCCGATCGCCACGCCACCCAGTTCGATCACGTTGACGTTCTTGTCGGCGAGGAACTTCTGCGCGCAGACCGTGCCCTCTTCCTCGGCCGAGGCGATGAAGCAGGTGACAAGCTGGATCGGGTGGCCGTCGACGCCGCCGAGTTCGGCGTTGGCGTAGTTGACCGCCATCTGCGCGCCGGCGGTGGCCAGCAGGCCGACGGCCGTCGGGCCACCCTGCTGGTTGACGAAGCCGATGTCGACCGGCGGAAGCGACTTGTTCGCCGGGCCGGCCTTGCCGCCGGTGTAGGTCAGGTAGTTCGTGACGGACTGGGCGCCCAATCCCCCGGCGCCGGTGCTCGCCGGGAGGCTGGTGGCCGGCGCCGCGGTAGCCGACGTGGCCGGGGTTGAACTGGAACTCGAACTGCTGCTGCAGCCCGCCGCGGCCAGCACCGCCGCGGCGACCGCGGCGAAGCTGGCCGTGCCGAGTCTGCTGTGTCTTCGCACAGTGGTCCCTCCTGATGGGTAAGTTCTCACGGTGTCGCCAATGACCGGTGAGCCGTTCCTTGCTCTCAGCGAGCGCCAAGTCCTCCTAGGTTCCCTTCGGCAAAGGAAGGCGGTTCGCTGGCCGGATCAGGTTTTCGGCGTGCATGTCAGGGATTCGTTCCGACGCGTTCTCCGAGGGCATCGACAAGGCTGCATGAAACACCTCCTCAGGAGAAAACCGGCAGGCAATGACCGTCAACTATTTTGTTGACAATCCAGGTCACAATCGTGTCAAGTGTGCGGAGGGCACATATTCACGCCAGGCAAGTTGGCGTGGACGCCAATGCCGGGAAAGCCGCGGTGGTGGAAGCTGGTGGCGATTGTGCCGGGTAAGCGTGCCTGCCGGTGAAGGTGAGTGGGCAGATGGCAGCCACTGGAAGCGATACCGTCCTCGAACTCGACCGGCTGAGCGTGGCCTACGACCGTGCGCCGGTCGTGCGCGACCTGACGCTGACGGTGGGCCACGGTGAGGTCGTCGCGCTCCTCGGCGCCAACGGCGCCGGCAAGACCACCACGCTGCGGGCGATCTCGGGACTGCTCAAGCCGGTCAGCGGCGCGGTCCGACTGGACGGCAACGACCTCGCGGGCGTCTCCCCGACCGCGCGGGCGCGGCTTGGCCTCGCGCACGTCCCGCACGACCGCGGGATCTTCTTCGGCCTGACCGTCGCCGAGCACTTCCGGCTGGATCGCACGAACGGCCCGGCCCAGATGGACGCCACCTTCGACCACTTCCCGGCGCTGCGCGGGTTGCGCGGGCGCAAGGCTGGCTTGCTGTCCGGCGGGGAGCAGCAGATGCTCGCCATCGCGAGGGCGCTCGGCCGCAAGCCGAAGCTGCTGATGCTCGACGAGATGAGCCTGGGCCTGGCCCCGGTGATCGTGAACCGGCTGCTGCCGGCGGTGCGGTCGGCCGCGGCCAGCCAGGGCACCGGGGTCCTGCTGGTGGAGCAGCACGTGCACCTGGCGCTGAAGGTCGCCGACCGCGGCTACATCCTGTCCCACGGCGAACTGGCCACTAGCGGCCCCGCCCAACAGCTGAGCAAGGACAGCGCGCTGCTCGCCGCCAGCTATCTCGGCGGGACCGCGGGCGACGTCACCCACTGAATCCCAGGTGTTGCACCAGGCGGATGACGATCGAGCCCAAATTCGGCACTGACCCGTCGGAGTCCCGGCCTCCCGGACGACGATGAGGGTATGACGCACCCGCAGGTGCGGCCCGATCCGGCGTTCGGGCTGCTGAAGCTGTACGACGATGCGCTGCCGCACGTCTACGGCTACCTGCTGGCCCGCTGCGGCGACATCGGCCTGGCCGAGGACCTCACGGCCGAATCGTTCCTGGCCGCCGTGCACGCGGTCCGCATGCCGGGCGCGCCCGATCCGACGATCCCGTGGCTGATCGGGGTGGCCCGGCACAAGCTCGCCGACCACTGGCGGCGGGTCGAGCGGGAGCAGCGCGGGTTGCGCCTGCTGGACGGCGGGTCGGTGCGCGTCGTCGACCCGTGGGAGGCGGCCGTCGACCGGATCCGGGCCCGCGAGGTGCTCGACCGGCTCGGCGCGCACCACCGGGCCGCGCTCACGCTGCGCTACCTCGACGGGCTGCCGGTGCCCGAGGTGGCCCGGCACCTGGATCGCACGGTACACGCCACCGAGGCGCTGCTGGTGCGGGCCCGCGCCGCGTTCCGCCGGATCTACGAGGCAGAGGAGGGCTCGCGATGACCGATCCGTTTGAGGCCCTGCGCGAGCCCGTCACGCCGGCCGATCCCGACCCCGACTTCGCCGGGCGGCTGCGGCTGCGGCTGACCCGGGAGGTCTTCGCACCCTCAGGAGGAACCATGTCCCAGCAGACCGCCGCGACCCATGTCGAGCGCGAGCCCGCCTGGCCTCCGACGCTGACCCCGTACATCGTCGTGTCCGACGCCAGGCGCGCCATGGACTGGTACGCCGAGGTGTTCGGCGCGCGGCGCCGCGGTGAGCTCTACATCAACGCGGACGGCACGATCGGCCACGCCGAGGTCGGCATCGGCAACGCGGTGCTGATGTTCGCCGAAGCTTCGGACCTGTGGCCCGACGTGCCCGTGCGCGCGCCCGAATCCCCCGCGACGTTCAGTCACACCCTCCACCTGGAAGTCGACGACGTCGACGCGAGTACCGAGCGGGCCCGGCGCAATGGCGCCTTGGTGGAGCGGGAGCCGGTCGACCAGCCCTACGGTCGCGGCTCGGTGATCGTCGACCCGTTCGGGCACCGCTGGATGCTCCTCAAGCCGCCGGCGCGGGCCACCCAACTGCGCCAGGGCGACGTCGCGAACGTGACGATGACGGCACGGGAGGCGCACCGGGCCAAGGAGTTCTACGAGGCCGTGCTGCAGGTGCCGTTCTCCTCCGGTCACCCCGGCGCTTGGCGCACCGACGAGATCAGGCCGCCGCTGGGCATCCGGTCCTCGGAGGGCGCGGAGCCCGAGGTGCAGCTGTCCTACCGCGTCGACGACATCGCTGCCGCGGTCGAGCGGGTCCGGGCGGCCGGCGGCCATGCGGACGAGCCCGAGCGTAAGCCGTACGGGCTGCTCGCCGAGTGCCTCGACGACCAAGGCACGACGTTCCGCCTCTGGCAGCCGACCGACTGACCGAAGCGCCAGAACGCAGCGGCGAACCGGTCGCGCCACACCGCAGCCGCCGCTTTCCGGTGCCTTCACATGATCTCCACAGCTTCTGCACCTGGCCTTCACGTGAGTCTGGCCAGGCTGTTGTCATAGCCGTTCGGCCCAGCAGACACCATCACGGGCGGTGCGTTCGGGGGTGGATTCGGCAGCCGCAGCGTCAGACGACGCGAACGGGGCAAATGCCACGAGGCAGGTCGCTAGTCGTGCCTCGCCGATCCGCCAGCGAAAGAGCCCAGATGAGATCGACTAGAAAGATCGCGGTCGTCGCGGGCGTGTTCTTCATTGTCACCGAGATCGCCGGGAAGGTGCCGCTCGCGGCCCGCGGTTCGCGCCCCGGGCCGCGAGGCGCCCGGGATCGCGTGGCAGCGGCGGCACCGCCGGCATCTCGCACATGAGCGCGGGCACGTGCTCGGTCCCGGGTGGGCTGCCGTTCCGGCGGATCGTTGACGTTCCGTTCGAGACGTTCCTCGCCGCCGTTGAGAGCGGACAGCGCACGGGGCTGGACGGCGAGCTGCGAATCGGCGAAAGCCGATTGCGCGGGCCGATCGAACACGATCGCGACTCAGGTACACGCCGGATCGAGGTCCGCCTGGCCCGGGGACCGCTGCGCCCGCTCATGCGCATGCGACTGAACATCGACCGCTGGTCCTCCTCGTCCACCGCTCTCGAGCTCATCCCCTGCGGGCGCGTCCGGCCCACCGCAGCCTACTTCCGCGCCGGCCATCTCCTGCTCGACTCGCTGGCCCACTCCCTGCCGCAGCAATTGCCTGCAGCGCAGGCTCGCGGCACCGAGAGCCAGCCACGCGCGGTCATCGGTCCCGGGCGTCCTTAATTCCGGCGGGAGCGGCGCGGCCCGAACTTGATCCAGGCCAGGACGGCGATGACCACCAGCAGCAACGGGGAGAACAGGAAGTGCACGGCGAAGCTAAGGACGGTCAGGGCCACGACGGCGATAAAGACGACGATAAGGGCAAGGGTGATGATTCCGGGCATGGTAATCGGTCTCCGTTCACGTAAAGTTGTTTGCAGGTCGGGTTTAGCGGAAGCGGTCCCGGCGCCCGCCGATCCACGCGGCGACGGCCGGCTGGTCTTCGCCGTCCCCGGGAATCAGCAGCCAGGCGGCGATGTAGAGAGCCACGCCGGCACCGGTGAAAAGAGCCAGCGCGGCGATGATGACCCGGACTAGCGTCACGTCCGCGTTAAGGTAACGGGCGATGCCGCCGGCTACGCCGGCCAGCATCTTGTCGTCCCCGGACCGGCGCAGCTGGCGGGCTCCGGACTGGCCGGTAGCGGTGGTGGACCCGGCGTCTGCGGTGATTGCGTTCATGCTTCAAGACTGCCGCCCGCGGAGGCCGCCGTCGATCGGGATCAGCCCCGGTTCGTACCCTGATATCCATCCCGACGCATCAGGGTCATCCCTGACGCGGTCAGGGGAAGCCGGGGGGGAAGGGCAAGTTACGGCGCATCGAGGGAGGAGTCAGTCCAAGCCGTCCGGGCTAACGTGGCCGGTCGCTGTCTGGGTCGCCGGTCGCTCGGCCTGTGGGTCTGCCTACCTGAGGCCAGGCAGGGCGCGCCGCAGCTCTCGGCGTGAGCCGACGCCGAGCTTGGTGTACACCTTGCCGAGATGCCATTCGACGGTCCGGGTGCTGAGGAATAGCTGGGTCCCGATCTCCACGTTGGTTCGGCCGTCGACAGCGAGCCGGGCGATGTACGCCTCCTGGGCGGTGAGCTCGCTGATCGTCTCGACCGTCTCGACCGTCCGCTTGCGCACTGTGTCGCCGGTGGCCAGCAGTTCGCGCCGGGCCCGCTCGGCGAACGCCTCGATGCCCATCGTGGTGAACAGGCCATAAGCGGTCCGCAGCTCGGCTCGGGCGTCCCGGCGCCGGTTCTCGCGGCGCAGCCATTCGCCGTACAGGAGGTGCGCGCGGGCCACGGCCGGGCGCATGCGGGTACGGCCGAGCCGCTCGATCGCCTCGCGATAGCCGTTCTCGGCGGTCTCGCCCTCACTCAGCAAGGCACGCGAGCGCGCCTCGGCCCCAAGCGCCCAGTCGGTGCCGCTGGCGCGGGTCGTCGCGGAAAGCCGCCGGAGAGCATCGGATGCGAGCGCGGGCTGGCTGCTGCGGACGGCCGCCTCGATCAGTTCGGTGAGCGACCATCCGAGGACGCCCACGTCGTCGTACTCGCACACCTGTTCGGCGGCGGCGAGGGCCTTGTCGTAGCGGCCGAGGCCGTTGTACAGCAAGGCAGCGGCGTACTGGCTGGTCACTCCCCTCCCCTCGCCCCGGCCGGTAACGCCATCCATGGTGGCCTGGATGAGCTCGGTGGTCTCGGCCTCCCGGCCCCGCCACGCGGCCACGCCCAGGGCACCGTAGGGCCCGAGCTGGCTCCCGGTCGCGTCGGCGACCGCCTGCGCCTCCGCGATGAGCGCCG
>JBAUAY010000032.1:0-1601 GCA_049676235.1 Streptosporangiaceae bacterium | reverse complement strand
GACCCCATGACCCCGATCAGCCCGGTCGTCCCGGCGCGCGGCCAGCAGCACCGCGGCCCGGCACTCGGTGACCTCGCCGACGCACTCGAACGGCTTGGCGCCCGCGCCGAGCAGCGACCGGAATTTGGCGGCCAGCCCCGGATCGTCGAGCGGCTCCCCGGTCACCGCGAAAATCCGCCGCAGCGCCTCGGCGGGCAGGAACGGCGCGAGGATCAGGTCGATGAAGCAGCACTTGTCGCACTGCCCGCACCAATGGTCGAGCCGTCGAGCTCGTTCGGTATAAAAAGCCTTGTTGCAGCTCCGGAACGAGTCGTGGTACGGCTCGAGCGCCGCGAACTCCTGCCCCACCCACAGCTCGGTCCGGTCCCTGAGCCAGGAGAAGTACCCGGGCAGCGGCACCGGACCGTGCGCCAGCACGTCCCGGAACGCCGCCTCGAACTGCTCGCTCTTGGAAAACTGGTGGTTGACCGGGCGTCCGGCGTACTCCAGCGTCGGGATGGACGCCGACCACTCGTTGGACATCACCACCGCGTCCCGGTCCTCGAGCACCGCGGCCAGCACCGCGATCGCGGACAAGATCCCGGTCACCGGCACGTGCCCGTTGAGGAAGCCGAATTCGGCGGAGCGCAGCAGTTGCGGGTCGATCTCCCGTTCCGCCCGCACTACCTCCAGTCCGGTCACCGCGGCCGGCTGCTCGATCGCGTCGAACCGGTCGGCGGGCCTGCTCACCACGAACAGCGCCGCGTCCGCGAGCCCGCGGACCTGCTCCACCGTGACGATCGAGTCGATCCCGCCGCCGAACGGCACCAGCGCCCGGCGTGGGAGGGTACGGGGGGGTGAAACCCCTCCCAAGGAGGGCCTGGGGGGATGGGTCCCCCCAGGATCAGGGGGGTCTGGGGGGATGCGTCCCTCGAGGAAACAGAGCGAAGTCAGGTCCAGGGCGTTGCGGTAGGCGAACTCGCCCAGGCCCTGGAGGTAGAACTCGCGGAGGAAGCCGTGCTCCGCGTCGGTCAGTGCGGTCTCACCGAAGTCGACCACCGGCGGCGCCGCGGTCTTGTAGTACGAGACGCCCGCGAGCAGGAACACCAGCCGGGCCGCGGCCCGGGCGGCCTCGGTGTGCCAGCGCGGGCCGGGTGCCAGCGTGACCCGCTCGGTGAACTCACGCCCGTCGAGCTCGTACCGGCAACTCAGCACCCCCCGCTCGGCGTCCACGGCGAACGACTGGTAGCGGAACACGCTTCCGCGAACCAATGAATGTGGCTCTGTACCCGAAAGAGTCATTAGAGAGTCACATCCATTGGTTTCTGGCTGGGGTCGCGGAGGCGAGCGACGAGGGCGAGGCGGCCGCAGGGGCGGGCAGCTCGGTCACTGAAGAAATGGCCGGGATCTGCGGGGCTGATGGGGCCGGTGGGGAGAGTGGTCGTGTGGATCTGGGGGGCGGGGACGCCGGCCTCGACCAGGGCGTGGCGGTTGGCGGCCCACAGGTCGAGAAGCCAGCGGTCCGGGCGCGTGTCCGGGCGGATGAACGAGGCGGCCGCGGGGCCGAAGGCCTGGCGAACCTCGGGGCCGACCTGGTAGCGGGCCGCGGCGACGGCCGGGCC
>JBAUAY010000031.1:0-6312 GCA_049676235.1 Streptosporangiaceae bacterium | reverse complement strand
GGGGCCACGGTCAGCTCCTACACTGGGGACGGGCTGTCACCGGGCACGAAGTACTGGTTCTACATCGCGTCGAAGATCTATGGCACGCTGGGCGACCCGACCGGCTCCGGCAACACGCAGTCCGCATGGGTCGGCCCGGTCTACGCGACCACACCAAAAACTTCAGGCTCTGGATGGGCCGGATCGTCGTTCTGCGCCAGCTTCCCTAACAGCAAGGCTCTTACGGGTACACCATTCGATGGCATGGCCGCGTGCAGCGGCAACTGGGACGGCGGCACGGTCCAACACCAGGGGGTGGTGTTCGAGAGCGCCCCGGCAGGCGTCAACACGTGGCAATGCACCGAACTCTCCGCCCGCTGGTTCTATATCGATACCGGCCTGCGACCGCCATTGGCGGACGACGGAAGGGACGCGGCAAGTGATTACGGCAACAAGCAGTTCACCGTCTCCAAGGCCACCTCGACGTTTGACCCCTCCATCCATGCGGGGGACATCATAAGCATGTGGGGCGGTAAGGGCACTGATCCATTCGGGCACGTCGCCGTGGTCACCAGCGTAAACGTCACAGGTGGCGCAGGCACCATCAGCGTGATCGAAGAGAACGGCGCAACCAATGGCAACAATCACATTACCGTCAAAATAATCCACAAAAAAAGCCAGATGTCCTACGGCTCTTCCGGGTCCTACTACTACTACACGACCTTCCAGTGGATTACCCTGCCGGCCGTGTAGCCGTGGATGAAACAGCACTGCCGGTGACTTCACCGTCACCTGGAAGAGTTCCTGAACAAGTCCAGTTATGGCTCTGACCTGCGTTTTCGCTGAAAGCGCGACCGGGCCTGCGCTAGGGGGCCGGTAAATCTCAGCCAGCCCGGCGGCGCCGACGGCTGGCGGCCGATTCAGCCCATCGCGGACGCGCGTCGCGGCGACATCGTGGCCTGGGACTTCCCCGGGCCGGGCCGGGCGATAACACCGGACACGTGTTCATCGTCGTGGATGACCCGCAGGTCCTCGACGGCGGCGTGGTGGCCGTCCGGGTCTATGACTCCAGCGACGTCATTCACTACGACGACACCCGAGGGCAGGGCGGCGATTCACCCGCTACAGGCCCCGGATCCGGAGTGATCCACTTCCAGTACGGGAGCTCCGGCATTGAATTTCAGTTCGGTTCGGAGATCCACACAATGACGCTCCCGTAGCGATCGGACGCATGGAGCCACTGGCCACCTGAAGCTGTCTGATGCGGCTGGTGAGGTTGGCGAACAGCACGGGTGGGTTTGTGACCGACCGGCATCGACAGGCACTCGCCGAAGGTGCGCTGGCCGTGTTGCCGCGCTCACCGCAGGGAGCCTGAAGTCCGCCACCGCACCCTCGCGTACTGGTTGCCGTCAACATCAGAGCTTCGGCGCGGCCCTGGGCTTTCTTTACGCTGCTGGTGCCTCGTCATCCGGTGCACGGTCCGGCTTGATGCGCCGGAACGCGCCGAGCGCCGCATAGAACTCGCGGCGCTCGGCCATCTCCTTCTCGTAGGCCCATTGCCGGAGCGCGATCTGCTCGTAGTGCGCGGCGGTAACAAGCAGCCCGATCGCGCCACCGATCAGCAGGGCCAGCACAAGCCCGACGTCGTAGACGATGATCACGGTCTCGCCCTTCCTAGTTCATGTCCGGTCTGCGCCAGTCGGTGTCCGGGTCAGGCCAGTCGGTCGGCTCAGGCGGGCGTCCCGTGCTGGCCTCGAGCTGCCGGAGCAGGTGCTCGGCGACGGCCCGGGCGTGCATTGCCTCGCCTTGCCAGTAGCGGACCTTACGTTCCATCTGCTGCTGAGCCCAGGAAATCTGCGTCATGACGTAGCCGGTCCGCAGCAGCCAGGCGGCGATGAAGCCGATCACGAAGCAGCCCAGGGCCAAGATTCCAGTCATGGCGCGGGCCGCCTATGACCGGGGGAAGACCGCCCTGGGGCAGAGGTTTCCGGATCTGCCTGCCTGGTAATAGACTGTCGTGATTGCACGTGCGATCCCTTCATACGGAAAGTTGCGGACTGCGTGTGACATGATCAGGGCCGGTGGAGGCAACCATCGGCCCTGTCTATGGGCGGGATCGGAGGCCCCCGCTGGCCGCGTTTTGGTGCGGTCGCTGTCCCAGCGGGGAGAATGCCGAGCACCCGTGTAGCCCAGCGGGCCACAGCTTGGTAGCTGCGGCCCGCATGGAAGGTGTCGTGCGCCAGGGCCTTTCGGCCGCCGCGACAGGGCGGCGGCTGGGGAGGTAGCTGTTTCCGGCCCATGAGACACCCCGCCTTGAACTCTGCTTGCAAGTCCAATAATGGGATTCCCATGACAGAGCCCGCCAAAACGGTAACTTTGCGTCAACAGGGCAGGAACAGGGCGGCCGTGAAGGCAGCGGACTGTTCACCTGGCTGGTTAGCTGGGATAACACCGGAGTTAAGGAATGGGGGCGGCTGGTTCTCCGGCTGCCCGCGGGTTGGGATGCAGTCCGGGCGTCATCAGTTGTACGGTTGCGAGATGGGAATCCCAAGCCGAGCGGGACTCACTGGCATGGCGCGCTCGTGAAGGCGACCCGCCGTGGCTAAGGTGACGGGTCCTCTCGGGCCGCGACGCAGCATCGCCGAAGCCGTTAAGCAGCTGAGAGAAGACCAGGGCAAGCTCCTGAACGAGGTCGCCCAGGACCTGATGATGTCCTCGAGCAAGCTATCCCGCCTGGAGAATGCCCAGGGCACGCCGCTCCCCCGCGACATCAGGGACCTGATCAGGTACTACCAGATCGAGGGCACGCCGCTGGCCGCCCGCCTGGAACGGTGGGTACGGGCCGCTGGACACCGCGGCTGGTGGACCGACTACAGCGACGAGGTCATCGAAGGCCTAGAAGCGCACCTGGCCTACGAAGTGGACGCCGCCACGGAACGCGTGTACACGCTGCCATTCTTGCCGGCTCTGCTGCAGACCGAGGGCTACGCACGGGCCGTCTTCCGCGACATGGAGAACCGCCCGCAAGAGCAGATCCGCCAGCTGCTGGAAGTCCGGGGCCGGCGCCAGGAGGCGCTACACCACCGGGAAGGCCAGGACCCGCTGAAGCTGATCGCGGTGACACACGAGTCCACCCTGCATCAGATGGTCGGCTCTCCCGGCATCATGCGTGAGCAGCTGGACTCCTTGGCGGAGCGCTCGGCCGCTGCGAACGTGAGCCTGCATGTGCTCCCGTTCACCGCAAAGCCGGTCTTCTCCATGACGTGCATGTATGCCTATTTCGAATACGAGGACGCAGGCGAATCCGACATCGTCAGCGTTGAGACCCATGCCGGGTATTTCAGCGTGGGAGGCGCGGAACGGATTAAGCGGTACCGTGCCGCCCACGACGCCCTGATACGGGCCTCACTCACCGAGGAGGCCTCGGTTGAACTCATTTGCAAAATCCGCGACTCGCCCCGTGCTTATGACTGAGCCCTGGGTATATCCTGCTCCCCATTAGTCGCCGCATCCCAATGTTACTGACTGGTATTTCTATCCTCCATACACTTGCGAGTGCCACTGTGAGCGATGATGCAACACCACAGCGCGTGTCCGACGGCCATTACGAGGTATGGTCAGCGCTGACGGACCGAGGCTATGCCGTGACCAACGATCAGTCGATTGGGCTTCCCGAGAAGTTCCGCCCGAATTTCCTCGGCACGTACTTTAACGACTGGACGCTCCGGCACGATGAGGGCGACTGGCCGGCCGACCGCAAACGAGCCCGGGACGTCATCCGTTACCAGTGGCACGACGGATGTCTCAGCCTACGACGACACGACACGATCACGATCACCGACCGAGCGGACATTCCAGGCAAGCGCGAGCACGCCCGGGTCGAGCTTCTCGACGACCCGCAGGCCCAGGACCTCATCCGAGCCCTCCTCCAGCTGGTCGCGCCGGAGAGGCGACGGGCCGACGGCACGTTCGGCGTGAACCTCTTCCGGACATTCACCAATGTCGTGACAAAACCGCACCACGACGACGAGGAATTCATCATCATCTACGTGCTCGACCGGATCGGGGAAGGCGCGGAAACCTACTTTTACGCCCCGGCCGACGTCACGGACGGCGGCGAGATAAAGGCTGACCCGGTACTCCGGCAGCAGCTAAACCCCGGCGATATCCTCATTTTCGAGGACAAGCTGTTCAAACACGGCGCCACGCCGCTTATCGATCCGCCGGGCGGGACCGCGCAGCGTGACGTGCTCGTCTGCACGGTCGACGACCGCGCTACATATTTGGAGCGGCAAGCTGACCTGCCTATCAAGAACCTAACGCTACCCGTTCGCCTGGCTGCGAAATTCGCGACTGCCGTGGCTGCTGGTGCTCATGTGAGCAATTGAAGCTCGAGTTATACTTGTCCCATGTTGCATGCGTAAAGCCCGGATTTGTTGATCTAATGCCCGAATATGCGTATTGTGCTCTGATGGGCAGCGGTCGCGGGAATCGGCAGTCTGGCACATTGCGGAGTAGAAGGTCACCAACAGCGCGGAAGGCTGGAATTTGCCCGCTGAGCTGAGCCCGACCGCAGCCCGCGCCGCCGTTGAGTCTGCGTTCCCCCTCATTCGCAGCGAACTCGACCGGCTGGTCCGCATACCGTCGGTCAGCGCGGCCGGATTCGACGCCCGGCAGGTACAACGCTCAGCCCGGGCGACCGTCGCCTGGCTGAGACGCTCCGGCTTCCGTGACGCCAGGCTACTGAAAGTAGATGGCTCGCATCCCGCGGTCTACGGCACCATCCGGGGACCGGCCGGATCGCCCAGGCTTCTGCTCTACGCCCACCATGACGTCCAGCCACCCGGTCCTGCCGACCTGTGGGTGTCGCCCCCGTTCGAGCCGGCCGAACGCGGCGGACGACTGTTCGGGCGGGGCACGGCCGACGACAAGGCCGGGATCGCCGTGCACGCGGCGGCCGTGCAGGCCTGGGCGGGTCAGCCGCCGCTCGATGTCGCCGTCTTCATCGAGGGCGAGGAGGAAACCGGTTCGACGCACCTGCGCGAGTTCCTGAGCACCTACAAGGAACTGCTGCAGGCCGACGCCATCGTGATCCCGGACTGCTCGAATTGGGCCATCGGGCAGCCGACCCTGATCACCTCCCTGCGCGGCATCGCTGACTGCGTGGTCGAGGTCCGCACGCTCGATCACGCCGTGCACAGCGGCAAGTACGGCGGCCCCGTGCCCGACGCACTCACCGCGCTGTGCCGGCTCATCTCTACACTGCACGACGCCGCGGGCGCCGTGGCGGTCAAGGGCCTGCACACCGGGCCGCCCCACGCCGTGCGCATGGACCCCGCCCGCTTGCGCCAGGTGGTCGGCCTGCGGCCCGAGGTCCAGTTCCTCGGCGGAGGCACGCTGTCCCAGCAGATGTGGGCGAGCCCCGCAGTGGCCGTCCTCGGCATCGATGCTCCGGCCGCGGCAGGCGCAGCCCACAAGATCGTGCCGTGGGCCCGGGCCGCCATCAGCGTCCGGCTGGCCCCCGGCGACGATGCCGAGCAAGCGTTCCTGGCCCTGGAGGAGCACCTCCGTGACCACGCGCCGTGGAATGCCGAAGTTGTCGTCACCCGGGACCACCAGGGCCAGCCGCACCAGATCGACGCGTCTGGCCCGGCCTTCGACGCGTTCCGCCGCGCCTGTGCCGACACCTGGGGCTGCGCCCCGTTCGAGGTCGGCAGCGGCGGCTCCCTTCCGCTGGTCGCCGCCCTCGCCGAGGCCTATCCCGACATGGTCCAGCTGTTGACCGGCGTTGATGATCCTGAAAGTAATGCGCATTCCGAGAACGAGAGCGTGCACCTCGGTGAGTTGCAGAAGTGCTGCGTGAACGAGGCGCTGCTCCTCGGGTACCTCGCCGCCGCGATCGGCTAAGGGAACGTCCGAGCCGCCGGAAAGGGCCTGTCCGTAACCACCGTACTGTCGAGCTGCTGCTGCCCGCAGCGAACATGAGCCATCTGATTGTCACGCGATCAAGCGGTGCAGGAGGACTCGCTTGTCGCGGTGGCGAGCCGGGATGGTCACTGGCCCGGGCGGTTCGTTCAGGAATAGACCTGCCCTACCTCTGGGCCAGGCGCCCAGCGATCGCGGGCGACAGCGTCCACCACGTCCACGCTGTCTCATCCCGTGTCGCCCCGTCTCCCCCGTCTCGCCGCCAGGCCGCACCGAACCCTGCTGCTGCTACACGTTTTGCTACAGCGCCAGGCACGCAAAAGGCCCTCTCCCTGGCGGGAAAGGGCCTTGACCTGCGGAAATTAGTAGCGGGGGCGGGATTTGAACCCGCGACCTCTGGGTTATGAG
>JBAUAY010000030.1:0-5707 GCA_049676235.1 Streptosporangiaceae bacterium | reverse complement strand
TGGTTACCTCGCTCGGGCCGGTCCGCGGCGGGTTCGCTGAGTGCCGTGCTGCCGTCGAGATGCTGACGGCCGCCGTCGCGGAGGTGTGAGCCATGCCGGAGCGCTACTGGGACCCGGAGCTCGAGACGGCCCCCTGGAAGGACGTGCTGTCCTGGCAGGCGGCTCTGGTCGTGCTGTTCGTGCGCGCGCTGCCGACCCGTTCGGCCTTCCATCGCGCTCTGCTCGGGCGGACACCGCTGCCCGAGGGCGCGGCCGGCCTGCAGTTCCTGGCCGACCTCCCCTTCACCAGCAAGGACGAGATCCGCCGCTCGCAGGCCGAACGGCGCCCAGGCGAGCCGTTCGGGCAGCATCAGGGCGTGCCGCTGCCCGCGGTAGTCCAGACCATTTCCTCTTCAGGAACCACCGGCGAGCCGGTGATCTTCGCCCTGACCGACGCCGACCTTGAGGTCTGGCGGGACGGGATCGCGGCGGGCTTCTTCACCGCAGGGATCCGCCGTGACGATGTGGTCGCACACCTGGTCGGACTGCCGGGCGTGGCCGGCGGGCTGCCGTACGCCGACGGCTTCCGGCGCATCGGCGCGACGCTCGCCTGGATCGGCGGCCTGCCGACCGAGAGGATCATCCAGGTGATCCCGCGCCTGCAAGCAAGTGCAGTCCTTTCTACCACCTCGTTCGGCACCTATCTCGCGGACCGCTGCCAGGACCTGACCGGCCAGGATGCCTCCGCGCTCGGGGTGCGCACGCTGCTCGGCGGCGGCGAGCCGGGCCTGGGGCAGCCGGAGATCCGCGACCGGATCATCCGGGGCTGGGGCCTCGAGCACGCCTGTGAGCTCATGGGCCTCGGCGACGTGATGTCGCTGCTGTGGGCCGAATGCGAGGCTGAGGGCGGGATGCACTTCTGCGGCCAGCGGTCGGTGGCGGTCGAGCTGATCGATCCCGCCAGCGGCGCGGTCCTGCCCTGGGAGGAAGGCGTCCGGGGCGAGGCCGTTTACACCACCTTCGCCCGGGAGGCGACCCCGGTACTGCGCTACCGCTCCGCCGACCATCTGGTGGTGACCGCGATGAGCTGCCCGTGCGGCCGCACGTCGCCCCGGATCCGCTGCGTCGGCCGCACCGATGACATGCTGATCTATAAGGCAATGAACGTCTTTCCCAGCGCGATCCGCGACGTCGTGATGCAGCGCTTCCCCGGTGCGGTCGAGCCGTATCTGCGCATCTGGAAGGATCGCGCCGACCAGGTGCGCTACGACACCCCGATCCCGGTCGATGTGGAGGCCTCCCCCGGGCTCGCGGCAGGACGCTATGAGGAGGTGGCCCGCGCCGTCGAGCGCGAGCTGCGGGCTCGGCTGCAGATCCGCGCCGAGGTCACCATCCTGAGCCCCGATACGCTGCCTCGCACCACCTACAAGACCCCGTTGCTGCACGTCCGCGGACTGGAGTGAGCCGATGTATTTCCGAGACGCCTGCATCCCCGTCCGCCTCGGCTGGTCCTCGCCATTCGCCCGTTGGCAAGGTCCGCTGGCTGAGCTCTCGAGCATCGACCTTGCCGTCAACGTCGCCGTCGACGCGCTCTCGGCGCGCGGGCTGCCGGCCTCGGCGGTAACCGGGATCGTCTTCGGCTGGACCGTCCCGCAGCCGGAGATCTTCTACGGCGCATCCACCGTCGCCGGCCGCATCGGCGCACCCCATGCCACCGGGGCGATGCTGTCCCAGGCCTGCGCGACCTCGGCTGCGTGCCTGGAAGCGGCGGCACTGCGGGTCGAGGCAGGGCTGGACGAGCTGTCCTTGGTGATCACCACGGACCGTACCTCCAACGGCCCGGTCCTGACCTACCCGTCGCCGTCGTCCCCCGGAGGGGCGCCCCGGCAGGAGCACTGGGTGCTCGACAGCTTCCGGCGCGACCCGTGGGGCGGGCTGTCGATGGTCGCCACCGCCGAGCGGGTCGCGGCCGAAGGCGGCATGAGCCGGGAAAGGATCGACGAGGTCGCCCTGCTGCGCTACCAGCAGTACCAGGCGGCGCTGGCCGACGACCGGGCCTTCCAGCGCGCCTACATGGTCCCGGTCACCCGGCCGAGCCGGCGTGGTGAGCCGGTCGTGATCGAGGGTGACGTCGGCATTCACCCGACCAGCGCCGAGGGTCTGGCCAAGCTCGCCCCGGCCGACGCCGGCGGTGTCGTGACGTACGGCACCCAGACCCACCCCGCCGACGGTACCGCCGGCCTGGTCGTCACGACGGCCGCGCGAGCGCGAGAGCTGGCAGGTGGGGAGGGGATCGCGCGGATCCTCGGCACGGGGGTCGCGCGCGTCGGCAAGGGAGAGATGCCCAAGGCTCCGGTTCCGGCGGCGATGGCTGCACTCGAACGCGCCGGGCTCAGCTTCGCTGACGTGGACGCGGTCACTACGCATAATCCGTTTGCAGTCAACGACCTGTGGTTCAGTGGCCAGACCGGGATTCCGCTGGAGCGGATGAATTCCTACGGATGCAGCCTGGTCTACGGTCATCCCCAGGGCCCGACAGGTGCCCGGCTCATCGTCGAACTGCTCCATACGCTGCGGCTGCGCGGCGGGGGCATCGGCCTGTTCACCGGGTGCGCGGCCGGTGACACCGGTGCCGCCGTGGTCGTCCGCGTCGAGGACTGACGGCGTGATCGTCACGGCTCCAGGCGTGCCCGCCACCGGCTCAACTGATCTTGCCGGCCATCTGGCCAGTACCTGTAGTGTTCGCTCGTGGGTAAGGCATGAGCACCCAGCCGGAGGTCGCCAAGACGATCTGGACGGACGCCGACTTCGACGCGATGGGCTGGCACGACAATGCGGTGCACGCCGTCGCCCTCGAACCTGCGCCGTCCGATCCTGGCCGCCTCCTCTTGGACATCGACTACATCGTCGAGTGGGTCCCTCCCGAAGCGCCGGCGACTACGCTCAGCTTCTGGATCTGCCCGGCCACCCTCGTCTTCGACCGGGCATGGGATCTGACCACCGACATCGACCTGCACGGGTGGAGCTTCCAGCTGTTCCTCAACGCGATCGAGCGGTCCGGACCCGACGAGCACGGCTACTTCGATTGGACCCTGGCCGGCGACCACTTCACTATCGGTCTTAACGCACCCGGCTTCACCCAGTACCTACGCCACGCGCCTATCCCCAGTCCCGGCCACTGGCTGTCGGTCGACGAGAGAGGCGGATTCAGCTTCGAGCAGCGGGACTACACCCACTGAACTCAGGCGTCGAAACGACGCTGGCGGACTGGTCCCCCTGGTAGCAGGTCACGGCCAGCGGCTCCGCCCTGTCCATGTATTTTGGGCCGAACGGGCCTCGGTATACGCCCTGGTCACGTCCGAGGAGATCTTCGGGTAGCTGGCTATCGGCTCGGGAGCGATCGGGGTAGCCCGAACCATGGGAGCACGCTGTTCTCGAAGCGGGTCATCGCGCAGATCCGGTCGCCGCTGAGGGTCAGGACGTAGAGGCCGGTCCCGTGCCGGATGCCGGTAGGGGCGCGCAGGTAGGCCCCGAACGCCGGCTGGCCGTTGGCTCGGGTCGGCACGAGGTCGAACCTGCGGCCCGCGCCGAACAGGCTGGCACAGAAGCGGACCACGACGTCCCGGCCTTCGTATTCGAAGGGCATCGGCGGCATCGACATGAAGACGTCGTCGGTCAGCATGGCCACCAGCGCGTCGAGATCGGCGGACTCCCATGCGCGGACGAACTTCGCGACGAGCGCCTCCTCGGCGGGTGAGCCGGAGGCGGGCGGCGGTTCCCGGCCGTCGGGCGGCGGCTGCTGGCGCTGCAGGGTAGCGCGGGCCCGTTTGAGGGCGCTGGTGACCGATTCGACGGTCGAGTCCAGCATGCCGGCCACCTCGCTGGCGTGGAATCCGAGGACGTCACGCAGGATGAGCACGGCGAGCTGGCGGGGCGGCAGGACCTGCAGGGCGGTCACGAAGGCCAGCGAGATCGATTCGGTCTGCTCGTAGCGGGCCTCGGGGCCGAGCGGAACCTCGATCGCACCCTCCAGGAGGGCGTCGGGAAACGGCTGCAGCCACACGACCTCGCCGAGCCGGGTCGGCTCGGGCCATTCAACCCCAGGCACGTCCCACTCCTTGGCCGGGCGCCGGCTGGCCGCGCGGCGCGCGTCCAGGCACCGGTGGGTGGCGATCCGGTAGAGCCAGGTGCGGAGCGAGGCGCGCCCTTCGAACCCGCCGAGGCTTTGCCAGGCGGCCAGCAGCGTGTTTTGGAGGGCGTCCTCGGCGTCCTGGAAGGATCCGAGCATCCGGTAGCAGTGCACCTGCAGCTCTCGCAGGTGCGGTTCGGTCAGCTCCCGGAACGCGTCGCCGTCCCCGGCCCGCGCCCGTGAGATCAGGTCGACTGTCACCAGCTCCATCCTCGCGTCACCTTCTTCCCGCACCTTGTCGCCCTTTCATCTTGTATGGGCGCCGGCCGGGGGGCGAACTGGGCGGTTGGCGGGCGGCCAGTTTCCCGGCGCCGCGGCGCCTGAATCGTTGGTGGCTGACAACACAGCAAAAAGGGAGAACTGAAATGGGCAAGATCGTGATCAGCACGAACGTCACGCTCGACGGAGTGGTCCAGGACCCCGACGGTGAGGAAGGCTTCAGGCTGGGCGGCTGGTTCGTCCAGGATGGGGGCAGGGACCTCGAAGAGTGGGGCAAGGTCGAGTATGCCGAGGCGCTGCGCACCGAGGCCCTGCTGCTGGGCCGGCGCAGCGACGAGTGGTTCGCCGCGCGGTGGCTATCCAAGAGCGGCGCGTGGGCGGACCGGTTGAACAGCCTGCCTAAGTACGTCGTGTCCTCGACCCTCCAAGACCCCAGATGGACCAACGTGACGGTCCTGAAGGGCAACGTGGTCGACGAGGTCACGAGGCTGAAGCAGGAGCTGGACGGAGACATCGTCGTCTACGCCAGCTATCAGCTCGGGCGCATGCTGATCGAGCACGACCTCGTGGATGAGCTGCGACTGTTCGTCTTCCCGGTCGTGCTCGGGGCCGGCGAGCGCCTCTTCGGCGAGACCAGCGACAAGAAGCCGATCCAGCTCGTCGACAGCCGGACGGTCGGTGACGGCCTCGCCTTCCTCACCTACGAGATCGTCCGAGACGCCTAGCTGCCGCTGCGTCGGCGTCGGCCGGCCAGCGCCTCCTTTGGGGTCACGGCCCGTTTGGGAGCTGGAGTGCAACGCGCACCCATCGAGACGTAAAAGGAATCCACAGTGGGAACCAAGGCACACACAAATAAAGGAATGATCCTCGTACTGGCGTGCGCGGCGCAGTTCATGGTCGTGCTCGATGTTGCGGTCGTGAACGTCGCCCTGCCCTCGATCCAGCATGATCTCGGCATCGGGAAGAGCACCTTGCAATGGATCATCATCGCGTACGGCCTCATGCTCGGCGGGTTCCTGCTGCTCGGCGGCAGGCTGGCCGACCTTTTGGGGCGCCGCCGAATGCTAGTGACGGGACTGACACTGTTCTCGTCCGCCTCACTGCTCGCGGGTGTGGCAGGATCCGCCGGGCTCCTGATCGGCGCCCGGGCCCTGCAGGGCTTCGGGGCGGCGCTCATCCCGCCGGCCGCCCTCTCGATCCTCGCCGTGACTTTCGCGGAAGGTGCCGAGCGCAATCGCGCGCTCGGGCTCTACGGCGCCGTCACCGGTGTATCGGGGTCGGTCGGAGTACTCGCAAGCGGTCTGCTCACCGAAGGCGCGG
>JBAUAY010000029.1:0-2007 GCA_049676235.1 Streptosporangiaceae bacterium | reverse complement strand
GCAGCGCGCCGGCCACCCGTTCGGCGACCACGGGGCTCGGCTCGCCGTCGGGCGGGTCCCAGGACGCGTGCTCGACCGGGTAGCGGGCGCGGATCTCCGTGTCGGTCAGCCCCTCCCAGTAGCCGCCATGCCGCTCTCGCAGGTCCTTGTCGAGCGTCACCTCGAGCCCGGTCAGCCGGGCCAGCGCAGCGGCGGTGCTCGCCGCGCGGCTCAGGTCGGAGGAGACGATCAGGTCCGGGCGCAGCCCGGACAGCAGCCTCGCGGCCCGGTCGGCCTGGGCGTACCCCGTTTCGTCGAGCGGGATATCACTCTGCCCTTGAAAGCGCCGTTCGGCGTTCCACACCGTCTGGCCGTGCCGCCACAGCACCAGCCGTACCGGGTCGCTCAGGGGGTCCTCCCCGGATTGATCACCAGCTCGGGCAGCGGGATGGACGGGCAGTCCTTCCAGATCCGCTCGAGGGCGTAGTACGTGCGCTGCTCGGAGTGCTGCACGTGGATCACCACGTCGAGGTAGTCCAGGAGGACCCAGCGGCCTTCCCGCTCGCCCTCGCGGCGGACCAGGCTCGCGCCCGCCTGGCGCATCCGCAGTTCGACCTCGTCCACGATGGCCTTGACTTGGCGGTCGTTCGGCGCCGAACACAGCAAGAACGCGTCGGTGATGACTAGCTGGTCGCTCACGTCATAGGCGATTATGCCGTCCGCCAGCTTGTCCGCCGCGGCCAGCGCGGCGGTCTCCACAAGCTCGACGGCCCTCGGTGTGGCTGTCACGAGTGCTTGCCGGCCTCCTTAGGTAGGCGCTCTCTGTCTCTACCCTCTCACGGAGGGCATCCCGTTCCTATGTACTGTCCGTGTCGGGCCCTACTCTCTCAGACGGGGTTTCACTCGCCTTCGCGTACAGGCCGCGTTTGACGATGTACTGCACCACCCCGTCGGGGACCAGGTACCAGACCGGTTCGCCGGCCTCGACCCGGTCCCGGCATTCGGTCGAGGAGATGGCCAGCGCCGGGATCTCCACCAGGCTGACCTTCCCGTCCGGCAGGCCCGCCCCGGACAGCCGGTGTCCTGGCCTGGTACAGCCTACAAAATGCGCCAGGGTGAACAGTTCGTCCACGTCGTGCCACGTCAGCATCCTGGCTAGCGCGTCGGCGCCGGTGATGAAGAACAACTCGTCCTGCGGCCCGGCGGCGGCGCGCAGGTCACGCAGCGTGTCGATGGTGTAGGTGGGCCCGGGCCGGTCGATGTCCACCCGGCTGACGCTGAACTTAGGGTTCGACGCGGTCGCGATCACCGTCATCAGGTACCGGTCCTCGGCGGACGAGACGCCGCGGTAATCCTTCTGGTAAGGCTCGCCGGTCGGCACGAAGATGACCTCGTCCAGCGCGAAGTCGTGCGCGACCTCGCTCGCGGCGACCAAGTGGCCGTGGTGGACGGGGTCGAACGTGCCGCCCATCACTCCGATCCGGCGCACGGCTAATGAGCCCTCATGCCGTCGTATCGTACCGGTCTCGTCCCGGCCCAATCGGCCGGCGCTTGGGTTATTATTCGAGATATGACTTCAGTGCCTGATCGCGCGCGAGTCCGGCTGACCGGCATCTCGTCCCGCGCCTATGAGCATCCCGCCGACCGCTCGGCGCTGGTCGCGCTGCGCAAGCTCAGCGGGTTCGACACGCTTTTGCGCAAGCTGTTCGGCCTGTTCAACGAGCGGGCCTTCCGGCTTACCTACCTCGCGGGTGCCGTCCGCGTCTCCGAGCGCCAGTTCCCGCACATCTACGAGCTGGTCAGGGACGGTTCCTACATCCTGGACCTGGACGAGGTGCCTGAGGTCTACGTGACCCAGAACCCGCTGGTGAACGCGATGGCGCTGGGCCGGGACAAGCCGTTTATCGTGATCACCACCGGCATGGTCAACCTGTACGACCCGGAGGAGCTCCGCTGGGTGGTCGGGCACGAGCTCGGCCATATCCTGTCCGGGCACGTGGTCTACCGCACCATGCTGCTGATCCTGCT